>CAZHNC010000059.1:0-4024 GCA_964532765.1 uncultured Candidatus Saccharibacteria bacterium
TTCTGCGCAGTGAAAGGGACTTGAACCCTCGACCTTCCGCGTGACAGGCGGATGCTCTAACCAGCTGAGCTACCACTGCATTATTTACTTGTTGCGTATACCTATTATACATAATAGGTATTGTTTCTCAAGTGTGTCTGTGGAAGGAATCGAACCTTCGACCTTGGGCTTATGAGTCCCACGCTCTAACCGACTGAGCTACACAGACGTTAATAAGCTGTTGCTTGTTGCGGGACTTGGATTTGCACCAAGATCTCCAGGTTATGAGCCTGGCCAGTTACTGTTACTAAACATCCCGCTATATATAAAATATAAGTATTATAATAACTTATTATTTTATAAAAATCAAATATTGTATTTACAGTATATAAAAGATTTTATTATCAATAATCACACAAAATTCAACTCATCAAAAACTTTCTTATATTTTTCTATAGTTTTATCCAATAAATCCTTTGATAAAACATAATCAGTACCACTATGAGCTATTTGATTTCTAACTTTATGAGCTGACCAAGCATCATCCAAACTACTTAATTTTGATTTATCTGTATTTTTTAACATATCCCCAATACTTTCACCTATAAAACCACTTTTACTTAAAACTTCATAAAGCATGATATCAGCTTCTATTATAGCCAATTTCCAATCTGATTGATTTGCAGAATTATGATATTTTTCAACAATTTTCCATTTTGGATTAATCAAATCATTTGTATCCGGTTCAAGATTTGAATTTTCTAATATTTTTATATTATTATCCTCTATCTTTAAATCCGTCTTAATCCCTTCTTCTGTTTCAAATTTTCTATTATAAATTTTTATTATTAAATCCCTTCTAAATTTATTGTAATAAATAATAGATGAAAAAAGTAATATCAAAAATATGGATACAGAGAAAAAAATAAATGAAATAAGATTTACCATATCAGATAATTTTGATCTTATCTGCAATAGAAGACTAGGTTTTTTAATATTTTTTATATTACCATTATTATCTATTTCCCTATAATTCTGTTCATTAAAAATATTTTTATATGATTGAATTAAATTAAAATCATTTTTCTTATTTTGAGATAAAGATGATGTTGTATCTGTATTATTTAAATCTTCTTCATAAAAAAATCTTGGTATAAAAACAAATAATAAAGCTATTATACCTAATATCAAAAGTATAACTTCTTCCCAAGAAATACTATTATTTTTTTTAACATCTTTTACAGGTTCAGCCATATATATAGATTATAACATCTTTGCTATAGAAAATAACACATTTTCATCATCTGTATTTGCCATAAACTGTAAACCTAAAGGCATATTATTTTCAGTTCCATTTTCAACTTTTTCATTTTTATAAGGTACAGATATAGCGGGCATACCAACGAGGTTTGCACTAACAGTAAAAATATCGGCAAGATACAATGTTAAAGGATCACTTATTTTGTCACCTATTTTAAATGCTGTATCTGGAGTTGTTGGAGTTAAGATAACATCTATATCTTTAAATTTTTCTTTTATATCTTGAGTCAGTCTTTCTCTTAAAATAAGAGCTTTTTTATAATAAGCATCATGATATCCAGCTGATAATATGTATGTACCAAGTATAATTCTTCTTTTTACTTCCGAACCTAAAAGTTGACCTCTTGTTTGCAGATAATCTTCTATACCATTTGAGGTTGTTATATTTTTACCATATCTTATACCATCATATCTTGCCATATTTGAAGAAACTTCTGCTGGTACAAGTATATAATACAAGGCCAAAGCTTCTTTTAGTAAAGGTATAGATATATCAACAACCTCAACTCCTTTTTGTTTTAGATTTTCTATAGTATTTTTAATACTATTTTTAACCTCCTCACTTACACCTTCTGTAAATATGAATTCATTTGGAACACCAACTTTTATTTTATCCTTTTTTATTGGTGATAAATAAATATGAGTTGTACTATCTAAATCATCTTGTCCTTTTATAATATCAAAAACTTTTTCTATATCTTGTATATCTTTTGCAAATGGACCTATAACATCAAAAGATGATGCCATAGCCATAAGTCCATGACGAGATACAGATCCATATGTTGGTTTAAGACCATATATACCGTTGTATGATGCTGGTTGTCTTATAGAACCGCCTGTATCTGATCCGAGTGAGACTAAACACATATCACCTGACACTGAAGCAGCTGAACCCCCTGAAGAACCACCTGCTACATAATCAGTATTTAAAGGATTTTTTGTCACCCCAAAAGCTGAATTTTCTGTTGAACCACCCATGGCAAATTCATCCATATTCGCTCTACCTAAAAATATAACACCAGCATCTCTAAGTCTTTTTGTTACAGTTGAATCATATGTTGCAATGTAATTTTCTAAAATCTTTGATGAAGCTGAAGAAATCTTATCTTTTATCAAAATATTATCTTTAAATATCATAGGCACACCAAAAAGTTTTTTCTCAGATAAGATTTTTATTATTTCATCTTTAGATTTCCCTTCAAGTTCTTGATCAGATTTTTTTGCAAAATCCAATGCATCATTAAACACTTCAAGTACTGCATTTATTTCTGTATTTTTATTTTTTATATTTTCTAAATAATATTCAACTAAAGCTGTTACTGTTATTTTTTTATCTATCAATAATTTATGAAATTCTTCTATATTTTTTACCATGTTTTTATTTTTTATTTATTTAAAAATTTATTACAAATCATTTTATTGTAAAATATTACAACTATGCATTATCATCTCCACCTATTATCTTTTTAACCTTTATGGAATTATCTTGATGATTTGGAGCTGAAGAAACTATATCCTGTGGAGTCATATAATCATTTTGAATTTCTTTATCTTCGCGAGTTTTATTTATAGGAGAAAAACCCTCTTGTTTTAATAAATCATCAGAAATTTCTGTTTTATTGACAGTATCAATAAAACCTATTATAGATTGCAAATCTTTGGTAAATTTTATTACTTCATCTTCTTTTAGACTTATTCTAGCTAAATTTGCTATATTTTTTATATCTGATTCTTGTATCTGTGTCATATTTTTCAGTTTAGCATATACGCATATCAAATTCACCTTCATTTAATATAGTCACACCTAATTCTTTAGCTTTATCCAACTTACTACCAGCATTATCTCCTGCTAAAACATAATCAGTATTCTTAGATACACTACTTACAATATTACCACCTAATCTTCTTATTATTTCACCAGCTTCATCACGAGAATATTTTATTAAAGTACCAGTTAATACAAAATTTTTATTATAGAAAAATTCATTAATTTTATTTCCTTTTTGTGGTTTTTTTATTTTTATAAATTCCAATAATTTATCTAATAAGATATTATTTTTTTCATTCTTAAACCAATCATATATATTTTGTGCAACAACCTCACCTATACCATATATATTTTTAAAATCATCTAAACTCATTTTTCTTAATTTACTAAAATCATAATCACAAACTTCAGATATATCACGTGCTGTTTCTTCACCCACTTGTGGTATAGATAAAGCAAATAATAATCTATACATATCAGTTTCTTTTGCTTTATCTATTGAATCAATAATATTTTGAGCAGATTTTTCACCCATACGTGGAAGTATCTCTATATCACCTTTCTTTAAAGTAAAAATATCTATAAAATCAGTTATTAATTCATGTTCCATAAATAAATCAATCTGTTTTGGACCAAGTCCATCTATATCTAAACATTTTTTAGAAACAAAATGATATAATTTTCTTTTTGTTAATTCTTCAGAATCAAGTACAACACATCTATATGCGGCTTGGCCTGGTATACGTTCTATAGAACCATCTCCACCACAACCATCAACAGTTTTAGGAAATCTAAAAGGTTCACTTTTTTCAGGACGTAAATCTTTTAAAACTTGTATTATATCAGGTATCACATCACCTGATTTTTGTAATATAACGGTATCACCTATTCTTATATCCAGCCTCTCTATTTCATCTTCATTATGAAGAGTGGCACGAGACACAACTGACCCTAAGA
>CAZHNC010000060.1:0-4014 GCA_964532765.1 uncultured Candidatus Saccharibacteria bacterium
CTGCATTCTCATCAAATGAGTGACCTATAAATCTTTTTACTCCAAAAACAGTATTTTTAGGGTTTGTAACACCTTGTCTTTTTGCGAGTAAACCAACAAGTCTTTCATTGGTTTTAGATATAGCTACTATAGAAGGTGTAGTACGTGCACCTTCTGCGTTTTCTAAGATCTTTGGTTCACCTACTTCCATAACAGCTATAGCTGAGTTTGTTGTTCCTAAATCGATTCCTAGTATTTTTGCCATATTTTGTATTTATTTTATATTTATATATTAATTATTAATATTAATTGATAATCTGTACTATCTATTATACATGAGTTGTCAAGTCTCATACAAAATATATGTATATTACAGAAAATTAATCAAATTATTCGAAATGATAAACTTTTACCAAAGCTACCCTTATAACCTTATCATGCAACTTATAACCTTTTTGCATAATGATGGAAATTTTATTATCTTTTAATTTATCATCAGTTTTATCCTGACCCAAAGCCTCGTATAATGAAGGATTAAAATCATCACCCTCTTTACCATATGACTCAACGCCTGCCTTTTGCAAAGCTGTATATATCTTATCTATAATGGTTTCTATACCCTTACGCCAAGCCTCATCAACAGTATTCCATGCTGGTTGCATTTTAGCTTGTTCATAACCATCTATTATAGGTAATAAATCATTTATGAGAACTTGATTAGCAAATTTTATAACATCAGATTTTGTTTCCTCATCTCTTTTTCTAGCGTTTATAAACTCTGCTTTATCTTTTTGCCAATTTGTGAGTAAGTCTGTCTTATCTTTTTTAAGCTGCTTTATCTCATCCTTAAGTTTTTTAATATATGCTTTAGGATTTTCTGACTCTTCTTCAGATATGATATCATCTTCATATTCAATATCGATATCCTTATGATTATCATCATTTTTATCTAAATCATTTTTATCTTTATCGACATCAAGATTATTATTTGTATTAATATTTTGAGAAAAATCCCTTTTTTTTATACCTAAATCAATACTATCATCATCATTATCCAAATCTATTTTAATCTCATCAGCATTATCTGTATTGATTTCATCATTGTTTTTATCGTTTATATCATTATTCATAAACACTATTATATACGTAAAAAAGAAAAAATACATTGTTTAATGTATTTTTTTCTTGTGTAATTATTATATTAACGTTTACTCCATTGTTTACTCTTACGAGCTTTCTTAAGACCGAATTTACGTCTCTCTTTAGCTCTTCCATCTCTAGTTAAGAATCCTTCTTTTTTCAAAGTTGTATGTAATTCTGTATCAAATACTTCAAGTGCACGAGCAAGACCTAATCTTATAGCCTCTGCTTGTCCATTAATACCACCTCCTGAAACTTTAACTGTTATTTCAAAAGATTTATCTGGGGATGTTTTTACAAGAGATTCTATAGATGTATCTTGTAATTCTTTTGTTTTAAAATACTCTGTATGAGGTTTCTCATTTACAACTAATGTATTTTTAGATGAAGGTGTTATACGAACACGTGCTGAAGATGTTTTTCTTCTACCTACTGCTTCATAATATTTTGATGTTGATTTTGTTGCCATATATTATTGTATTATTTCTTAATTTCTATATTTAAAAGCATTCTATCTCTAAGTTTATTTTTAGGTAACATACGAGATACAGCACGAACTATTACTTCTTCTATACCTTTTCTATCTATAAGATGATCCATAAATTCTTTCTTTTGACCACCAGGATATCCTGAATAAGTTAAATAATATTTTTCATCTTTCTTTTTATCAGTTATATCAAGTTTATCAGCATTTTCAACCAAAACTTGTACATCTGGCATAGTATTACGAGCAAAATCTACTGAATTTTTACCCATAAGATATTTAGCTATTTCTTGTGCTAAATTACCTAATCTTTTATTTGTTGCGTCTATTGTATATTTCATAAATTTATTTTTATTAAACTATATTAAAATTAAAAGGATTATACCAATTCTATTATAGCCATAAGTGCGCCATCTGTTTGTCTTGGTCCTGTTTTTATAATTCTTGTATAACCACCATTTCTATCTTTATATTTAGGCGCTATTTCTGCAAATAGTTTTCCAACTATTTCATTATTAGCCATTCTTTTTGAAACATCACGGCGTGATGCTACTGTATCAACCCTTGCTTTTGTTATAAAATCTTCAGCATATGGTCTTGCTTCTTTAGCTTTTGCTAAAGTTGTTTGTATTTTTCCATGTAAAAATAATTCTCTCACTAAAGATCTTAATAAAGCTCTTCTTTGATTTCTACTTCTACTAAATTTTCTGTTTGCGTTGTGATGTCTCATAGTCTTGTAAATATATCTTAAATATTGTTAAAAATCAAGTTTATTCTTTTATTGATAAATCAAATTTGGCTAATATTTCCTTCAATTCGTCCAAACCTTTCTTACCAATACCATCTACGTCCAACAAATCTTTCTCTTTTTTTCTTATTAAACCACCTATAGTTCTTATATTTGCCTCTATTAAAGCATTTATAGTTCTTTGACTTATATCAAGTGACTCTATACGTGTTTTTAGAACATCATCCATTACATCTTTATCCAATTTATTTGATTCATCTTCCTTAATATCATCTTCTTTTACCTCAACATCTTTTACTTCTATATCATCTTGAAAATCTATTATAGCTTTAAGTTGATATATCATTATTTCTATTGATTTTTCTAAAGCTTGTTTTGGAGTTATTGATCCATCTGTCTCTATATTTATTATCAATCTATTAAAATCTGTTCTATCTCCAACACGCATTTGCTCCACATCATAAGAAACATTTAATATAGGAGAAAATGATGCATCTAAAGCAATAGATTCTACAGGAACCCTTTCTTTTTGAAGAACTTCTTTTGAAACATATCCTATACCATTAGCTAAAGTTATCTCCATTTGTAATACAGCATCTGATTCAGTTAAAGTAGCTATATATTGATCAGGTGTAAGTATTTCAACTTGACCTGATACATCTATATCTGAAGCCTTAACTTCACCAACACCTTTCTTTTTTAAAGTTAAAACAATCTCATCACCTGAACTTATAGAAAATTTTATCTTTTTAAGATTCAAGATAATAGATATAACATCCTCTTTTATACCTTTTATAGTAGAAAATTCATGTGGTACTCCTGATATTTTTATTGAAGTTATAGCAGCACCTGGTAAAGATGATAAAATAATACGACGTAAAGAGTTACCCAATGTGTGTCCATATCCTGGATACAATCCACCTATTTCATAACTACCTTTATTACCTGTTTCTTTAATAATTTTAGGTTTTGATGGTGATACTATTGATGTGTTCATATTTTTTAATTTTTTTAAATTAATAATTTATTATTTAGATTTTATTTATTTTATCTCTTTGAGAACTCTATAACTTGACCTAAATCAAATAATACATCTTGTCCTTGTAATGTTGGCATTTTTAATACTTTTCCACTCATTTTATCAGAATCGAAAGATAACCAGTCTTGTACTGTATAATTTTTACTTCTATCTACAACATCAGCAAATGCTTTTGTTTTCTTACTACCTTCACGTACAGCAACAATATCACCTTCTTTAACTACAGTAGAAGGTATAGTATTTTTAACACCATTTAATGTTATATGACCATGAGAAACTAATTGTCTAGCAAATCTTCTTGTATTTGAAAGACCAAGTCTATAAACAACATTATCTAATCTTGTCTCAAGTTTTTTATATAACTCTTCTGGACCATGAACTGTTTTTGAATCAATAACTTGTTTAATATATTTACCAAATTGACTAGCTGTTATACCGTATGTAAATCTAGCTTTTTGTTTTTCTATTAATTGAAGACCATAAGAACTTCTTGTTTTACCACCTTTTTTACCTTTACCACCTTTAGATGAAGCTTCCATCTTAACTCTAAATTTTTGAGTTTGTGTTTTTTCAAATACTGGGGCACCTAATCTCTTAGCTATTTTATATTTTGGACCGATTTTC
>CAZHNC010000061.1:0-3733 GCA_964532765.1 uncultured Candidatus Saccharibacteria bacterium
ATACTATGCAACTTATAAAAGGTGATCAAGTTTTGGTTTATACTTTAAAAAAAGGTTTGAACGATACTGTTATATATAATGAAGATGCTGTAATCGCTAAGTATGGTATGACACCAAAACAACTTATAGATTATAAAGGGCTTCGTGGTGATACTTCTGATAATATAATAGGTGTTCCTGGTGTAGGTGAAAAAACTGCGACTCTGATAATACAACAGTTTGGAAGTATAGAAAATATGTATGAATATCTCGAGAGTAATCAATTCTCTAAAACAAATGAAATATTTAAAAAAGCTGGTATAACAGAAAGATTTTATAATCTTTTATTGCAACATAAAGATGATGCTATTTTTTCAAAAGCTTTAGCTACTATAAGATTAGACGCACCTATTGATTTTGATTTAGTTCAAAAGGAACCATGGTATGAATGTGCAGATATTAATGCTTTTAATAAACTTATAGAAAAATATGAACTCAAGAGTATAAGAGGTAAACTTGAAAAAGTTATCGCTATACAACAAGGTAAAGAAGCTATAAAAATAGTTGAGGACTCTTGGGGTGTTGAAGATAAAACACCTTTAACAGATGAAGAAAAGATAAAAATATCTTTACTTAGATCCCATATAACAGACCCTAAAAGAATAGATATTGAAAATAATTTTGATAAGCATAAGGGTTTAGATCAATATCTTAAAGAAGAGGGGGTTCATGAGCTTTATGAAAAAATAGAGAAGCCTCTTATTTTTATATTAAAAAAAATTAAAGATATTGGTATAAAAGTTGATATAAAATATTTGGAGGATTTATCTTTGGAATATAAAGATTATTTAGATAATTTAAAAAAAGAAATATATGAATTAACAGGAGAGGAGTTTAATATATCTTCACCTAAACAACTTGGAGAAATATTATATGATAAACTTGATATAACAAAAGGTTCAAAAATACGTATTAAAAAAACCGGATCTGGTTCTAGGTCCACAAAAGAATCTGAACTTGATAAGATGATAGATCTTCATCCAATAATATCTAAAATATTGGAATATAGAGAATATTCAAAACTTTTAACAACTTATATAGATGTTATATTAGATTTAGCTAAAGAAGAAAAAGATCATAGAATACATCCTGATTTTATACAAATAGGTGCCGTTACTGGTCGTATCACATCAGCAAATCCTAGTATGCAAAATATACCAATAAAATCAGATTTAGGTCGCGCTATAAGATCAGCTTTTATATCTGAAAAAGATTATCATTTTGTTTCTATTGATTATTCACAAATAGAATTACGTATAGCAACTATATTGTCCGGTGATAAAACCATGGGTGATATTTTTAAAAAGGGTGAAGATATACATACAGGTGTTGCTAAACAAGTTTATAAAATAGATGATATAAATCAAGTTACATCAAGTATGAGACGTCATGCTAAAGCTATAAATTTTGGTATTCTTTATGGTATGGGTGTTCAAGCACTTGCGAAATCAATAAACGTGTCTCAAGGCGAAGCACAAGAATTTTATATGTCATATTATTCAACATTTAAAGAATTGGCTGAATATTTACAAAAATGTAAACAAGATGCTGAAAAGATAGGTTATACTAAAACTTTATTTGGTAGACGTAGATATTTTCCAGAATTAAAATCTAATATACCTTTTATTAAAGCTTCAGCTGAGCGTATGGCTATAAATGCTCCTATACAAGGTACAAGTGCGGATATGATAAAAGCTTCTATGGTTGAGATTGATAAATATATAAAAGAAAATAATTTACAGGAAGATGTTAGGATTTTAGCAACTATTCATGATGAACTTTTATTTGAGATAAAAAAAGATAAAGAGTCTTGTATAAAAGAGATTCAGAAAATAATGGAAAATATATTGAATACATATAATTTAAAAACAGATATACCCATAGTTACTAATGTAAAAATAGGCGATAGATGGTAATATATACATATTAGATATGCTTTATTTATTTCATGGAACAGATATAAAAAAAATATTATCTCAATCTCAAAATATGATTGAGGCTTTGAAAAATAAAAGAGCTTTTGCTCAAGTGTTTTATTTTTATTCTGATGAATTTGATAAAGATTTTCTTGATACGCAACAATCTATTCAGGGATTATTTTTTGATAAGCATATATTTGTTTTTAAGAATTTTATAGAATCTAAAAAAGAAAGTAAAGATTATGTGTTAAAAAATTTAGATAATTGGGTTAAATCTGATCATTTGTATATTATTTTAGAAAATGAAATAGAAGATAAATATCTTGAAAATATAAAACAAATACAAGGTTTAAATGTAAAAGAGTTTAATATAAAAAAAATAAACACACTTTCTAAAAAAGATATAGATGCTAAAAAGTTTGATTTAGCTGCATCTATCATGAATTTTAAAAATAAAAAAAATAAAAATACGGAAGACAAAGTAAAAATTTTGATACAGATTAATGATATTAAACAGTATATAGATGCCGCAGAGGAGTTTTTTGGAATATTGTGGTGGAGATATAAAAAATTTGCTTCGAAAGACAAAAAAAATATGAAAATTTTGTTAAATATTTATCATGATAGTCATGCGGGTGAGGAGGATATGTGGATTGGTTTAGAGAGATGGATTTTAAGTTAATTTATTTTTTTATTTTATAAATTAATTATAATAATATAGTTTTTTTATACATATATATGTTATAATATTTGAGTAAAAGTAAAAAATATGAATACAAAAATTATTAAAATTTTAAAAAATAAATCTATAAAATTAGTTGCAATCATGATAATGATTATCACTTTAGGTTATACTGTATCAAGTATTGCTACTAGTGATATAAAAACATCTACAGCTAACTTTTCTTCAATGGGTATTGTTTCTGATATTTCTGAAAAATATATAAAAATAAATCAAGCAAAGGGTTCTAATAATACATCTCAAACTGAATATGAATTGAATATTAAAAATATAGAAAATATTCAAACTGATAAATATGTTCCAATAAGTATAAATGATATAAAAATAGGTGATAAAATAATAGCTCAAGGTTTAAGTAATGGTTCAGATTTTTTTGTAAAAAGAATAATATCTTTTTCATCTGATTTTGCTATAAAAGAAGATAAGACTATAGCGACATCAACAGTACAATCAGATGAGGTTAAAGAAGTTGTAAATGCTTCAAGTACAGATTTAAATATAGCTACATCTGGTGATAGTATAATCAATAAGGATAGTGAGAATATAGTTACAGAAGATGTGATAGCATCATCAACTGTTATAATAGGTTCATATAATACAGGAGGTATAACTTCAACATCTACAACTTCAGCAGTTGCAACATCAACAGATTTAATATCAACAAGTACTTCAGATGTTGCATCTTCAACAGATGTTTCAACAAGTACAGATATATCTTCTGATATAGGTATAGGAACAACTACTCAAAATGATGTGATAGCCACATCAACCTCTGATGCATCAACTTCAGTAGAGATTATAAATAATTCAAATTCAACTACAACTGAATCTATAGTTGAAAATGTTGTAAACATTGTTACTGATATAGTTGATACAGTTACAGAAACTGTTACAGAGATGGTGAATAATATAGTTAATATTGTTGAATAGTTTGTGTTTTATAAGTAATTTAAAAAAATAAATATTAAGATAAAGATTATGCAAATCAAAAACACAATTTTGAATAAATACCTTTTAGGTATTTTCTTCATAT
>CAZHNC010000062.1:0-3648 GCA_964532765.1 uncultured Candidatus Saccharibacteria bacterium
TCTGTATTCATTCTTAAATTGTATCACAAATAGGTATTATTTTAAAAAACCCTCTAAAGATGTATAAAGATTTCATGTTCGCAATACAAAAGACCACCTAAAGGTGGTCTTTGCTCACATGACCCCACGGAGAATCGAACTCCGATTACCGCATTGAGAACGCGATGTCCTAACCGTTAGACGATAGGGCCTTATCAATAATATATCACAACTTTATAACTCACTCAACCTAAACAAAAAAGGTCTATATCTAGACCTTTACATGATTTACTTCAACAAAAACCTAAGCGTAGACACAACCCTTATCTTCTTATACTCTGGTGACCCTGGATCTTTCTCTGTTATATCAAACACCCCTTGATTCCCTCTTGTGACTGGACCTAACATAGCTTTAGATTCTTTAGCGAAACTCTTTGCACTTTCTCTAGCATTTTTTATACTTTCAGCCAACATCTCTGGTTTTACACTATTTATATCTGAAAATTCAAAATTAATATTATTTTGATTTAAAGTAACACCTTTTTTAACTAATGTTAATGTATCCTTAGAAGCCTCTTTCACAAGATCAACTTTATTTGTATAAACAGATAATTGATTTGATGCATTATATCTAAATACAGCATCTTTATATGTATCTTGATATATATTAATAGATGCAACATTTATCTCATTATCATCAAAACCTTTTTCTTTCAAAAAAGATTTTATAATAGAAACATTTTTTTCTGTCTCTGAGTACAAATCATCTATGTCATTTGATTTTATATCAAAGTTAATAGTCCATATAGCAGTATCGGCTTTAACTATTTTTTCAGATAAACCTTTTACTTCTACATATGCACCTTGATCAGAGAAAGATTTTGCTGATATCAAAAAAATAAAAGAAGAAAAGATTATAACTATACCAATAATACTAGCTAATAATAATATATTGTTGTTTTTTATTTTTTCTAACATATAACTATTATACCACAAATTAAAATGTATCAACTCAAAAAATAAGTTGATACATTTGAAAGAGACTTAATCGAATCACCTATAAAACAATAGAAAAATGTATTTTTATATAATATATAATAATCGATATCATATATAAGAACATCAATATACTACAATATTTAAAATACATTTTTATATCTTTAGGTTGAACGATAGAGACAGGATATAAAATAAGTAAAAAACCTATTGCATAAGAATAGACTTTATCATTATTGATGTATTGAAATATCAATACAAAAATAAATGCAGACAAAGTCATATAACCCATCTTCACAATTCGATTCAGTATAAATGATTTGGTATTTGAATAATAATAAATCAATATACCAATAAAGCCGAAAATAAAAGTGTAAAAAGATAAAATAAAAGTATTAATAATATGTTGTTCTTTCATATGTGTAAGTTCTACAAAAACAACATTAACATAAAAAACTTATAAATAAAAATACGGTTATTTATAAAAAATCTTATCACCAAATCTTAGATCAAGATATTTCAAACTATTTAAATCACCTTCATATTTATTCTTAAACAAATTCATATTCAACATAGTTGTACTTGCATTATTTAAAGCCTTTATATAAAAACCATATTCTGTTTCCATTTTCAAATCTTCACCATTAATAATAACTTTTTTTATTTTATTTTTACTTAGAAAATTTACAAACTTTTCATCAATACACATATCAATACATAATGCTTTATCATAAAATCTTAAACTATTACTCTTAATCATACTCCATGTAGTAAAAACTGCACCTGTATAATCAAAACTTTTCTTAAAGAGAATACCTAAATCATCAAAGAAAAAACAGTTTTCATCACACCATACCCCCATAGCTTTTCTGTCTTTAATATTAATCACTATCTCTTTATCAAAATTTTTAGATATAATAACCTCCTCAACAGAGGGATAAGTATTTAATATAAAATCCCGCAATTCTGTCTTTGATAAAAATATCATATGATCATTTGGAATGATTAAAAATTTTTTCTTATGCAAAAAATTATCTATATCAGATTTAAGTGATTGTATATCAGTATGTTTAGCATTCAATATATCAACTTTTTTTATTTGCCATATAGAACCATATATAAACCAATACAATAAAGATAATAACCCAATTAACAATATAATTGAGATTATTCTATAAAATATTTTTCCTTTTTTATTTGATGATTTTAACGCCATTCATGTATGGAACAAGTACATCAGGTACTATTATAGAACCATCTTCTTGTTGATTATTTTCTAATATACTTACAAGTATGCGAGGTGTAGCTATGGCAGTATTGTTCAAAGAATGAGCAAAACGCAATTTACCTTCATCATCTTTATATCTAATATTTAATCTTCTTGTTTGAAAATCATGAAAATATGAGGCAGAGTGAGTCTCTCTATATGTATTTTGACTTGGAACCCAAGCTTCTATATCATATTTTTTTACTTGACCGAGTCCAAGATCTTGACCACATATAAGTAAAACTCTATACGGTAGATTCAATGATTTCATAATGTCTTCAGTATTTTTCAAAAGCTCTTCATGAAAATCAACAGATAAAGCGTGATTAGCTTCACATAATATAACTTGTTCAAGTTTAAAAAATTCATGAACACGTATAAGACCTTTTGTATCCTTACTATGACTACCAGCTTCCCTTCTAAAACAAGGTGAAAAAGCTATAAACTTTTTTGGTAAATCTTTTTTATCTAAAACCTCACCTGAATAATAACTCATAGTAGCCACCTCCCCTGTACCCGCTAAATATTCATTGTCTTGTGTTTTGTATAAGTCCTCCTCACCTTGTGGTAAATAACCTGAACCAAGTAAAGTCTCTCGACGCACCAAAGATGGAACTATCATAGGACTATATCCACGATTTATTAAAAAATTCATAACATATTGCCATATAGCAAATTCAAGTTGAGCGCCCGCATTCTTTAAAATATAACCCCTAAATCCAGATATCTTTGCACCTCTTTCAAAATCAGCAAGATCATTTTGTTCACAAAGTTCTATGTGATTTTTTATAGGAAAAGAAAAATTTGGTATTTCACCCCATGTTCTTATCTCTTGATTATCATCCTCACTTTCACCTTCTGGGACTGACATATCTGGAATATTTGGAACTTGAAGCATAAGCTCTTGCCAAGTTTTCATAACCTCATTCAATTCTTCCTCTTCTTTCTTTATATCACCTTTTAAAATAGTCATCTTTTCTATAAGCTCCTGCTTTTGATAAGCGGAACCTAGATGTTGTGGATTTGCAATAAAAAGACTACATTTATTTTGCTCTGCTTTTTTATTTTCTATACTTGTTAATATAGATTTTCTTTTATCATCTATATCAACCAAAACATCCACGTCAAAAGATAATCTTTTTTTTCTAGCAGCTTCTTTAATAATATCTTTATGTTCTCTGATAAATTTTATATCTAACATTTTTTTATATTTTATTTTTTCTTTATTGTTTATTTATATAGTCTTTATAAGAATATAATATCAGAAAAGCTATCATATTTCTATATGAAAACAAATAACAACATAAAAGAAATAAAAAATATAAGTCATTTAAATGAATTAATAAATAATATGCCAGATAAACCAAAAAAGCTTTTTTATGAGGGTAATATTGATTTATTAATAG
>CAZHNC010000063.1:0-3587 GCA_964532765.1 uncultured Candidatus Saccharibacteria bacterium
CTACAGGTCTTTCAGCTTCACCTTTTTCATTTACAAAAGATAAATCAAATCTTTCGGGTGCATTGAAATCAAGTTGTATTGTTGCAAGTTGCCATTCACGACCGATAGCATCTTTAAACATAAAGTCTAGTTTTGGACCGTAAAATGCGGCTTCATTTTTACCTTCTTTATATGGTAAATTATTCTCATCACATATAGATTTAAGTGCTGTTTCAGCTGTATTCCATATCTCATCAGACCCTAGATAACCTGTCTTATCATCTCCACGAGTAGATAATCTAACCCAATACCCTTCTATCATATTCATGGTTGTATAAAATTTTCTAATAACATCTACAATAATATCAACCTCTTCTTTAACTTGTGAAGCGCGACAGAATAAATGTCCATCATCCTGTGTGATAGATCTTACACGTGCTAAACCTGAAAGTTGACCTGTCTTTTCATCACGATATATAGTTGCCGGTTCAAAATATTTTATAGGCATATCACGATATGAAAATTGATTATCCAAAAATAGTTGATAATGATGAGGACAATTCATAGGCTTAAGATAAAAATCTTCTTTTGAGGTTCCACCATGAACAGCAAACATATCATCAAGATAATGTTGACCATGACCAGATACTTCATAAAGCTGTGCTTTAGCTAGATGTGGTGTCCATACTCTTTGATAACCTTTATCTTTGTGAAGTGACCATAAATACTTTTCTATCTCTTGTCTCAATACTGTTCCTTTTGGTTGAAATAAAGGAAGACCAGAACCAACAAGATCTGATATGGTAAATAATTTTAATTCTTTTCCAAGTTTTCTATGATCTCTTTTTTTAGCTTCTTCTCTGTTATTTATAAAAGTATCAAGTTCAGCTTTTGTATCAAATGCTAATCCATATACACGAACCAACATCTTATTTTTCTCATCACCTCTCCAATATGCACCAGCTATTTTATCAAGTGCAAAAGAACCATCTTGTATCTCTGAAGTATTTTCAACATGACCTCCACGACAAAGATCTGTGAAAGTGTATTCTGTGCCTTCACCTGATACATATAGAGTTATCTCTTCACCTTTATTAGCAATGTCATTTATGAGTTCAAGTTTGTATGGATTATTTTTAAAAGTATCCTGTGCTTCTTCTTTTGAAACTTTCTTTTGTACAAAACTTTGAGGGTTTATACCCCAGGCTTTAATAACTTTATTCATCTCATCTTGAATACGAGGAAAATCTTCTTCTTTTGGAGTATTTGAAGGAAAATCTATATCATAATAAAAACCGTTCTCTACAGCAGGACCAATCGTCATCAATGCATCAGGATAGAGTTTGGTAATAGCCCCTGCTAATACATGGGCTAATGAATGTCTTTTGTTTTCTATTGATGTTGATTGCATAAAGTGAGTTTAGCATAGATTGAGGTGGATTTTAAGTGATTATGACTATTGTATTATTACATTTTTTTAACCATACTATTTGTTTGTAGAGATTTCATTTGTGATATAGCTATTTCATTTAATCTCAATATTCTATCTTTTTGTGACATATTCATTTTTATAAATTCAGCATTCAATGTTTCTAGATTTGCTAAACATATCAATTGATATATGTCTGCACAATCTCTTATATTTCCTTCCTTATCTTTATTCTTAATTCTCCATTCTTGGGCAGTTATACCAAATAATGCTTTATTTAATAAATCAGCTTCATTTGCATATAGTTTATTTGCTTCACTATTAGATAATTTATTTGGTAAAATTATATTTTCTTTAACTGAATCAGTATGAATTCTATAATTAATCTTAGTGAGAAATCTCTTTGTGTCCCAATCAAGTTTAAGTTTTTGACTTTCTTCAACTTTAAGACGTTGGAATTCTTTAATCAAATATAATTTAAATTCAGATGATATCCAGGTTGCAAATTCAAAGGCAATATCTTTATGAGCGAAAGTGCCTCCATTATTACCAGACCTAGAGATAAGACCAATGGCATCAGTTTTTTCTATCCATTTTTGAGGTGATAATGTAAAACTATTTGATCCAGCCTCTTTTTTAAAGGAATCGAATTCGACCCCTTTGAATTTAGAATTATTTACCCTCTCCCAAACACCCAAAAACTCAATAGTAGAATAATTTCTCATCCAATTTTTAACCACATCTTTTGGCTCATGAGCGTTTTTATATCTAGCAATATCAGTGAGTGATATATAATCACTTTCATTTTGTTTAAAAGTATGTATTTGTAATCCTTGTGTATTTATTTTCTTCATCCAAAAATTTTAACAAAGTGATATTAAAGTTTTATGAAAGAAATAATAAAGATTTAAGTTTAGGTTTTAGGTTGTAAGGTATAAATAAAATGATAAATATAAATAAAAAAATACCCCCGGGGTTAGCGGGGGTAAGTGAATAAAAATCGGTCAAGATCACTCTTCATCTCCAAAGTCAGCATCGATGATAATCATATCATAACTAGAAGTTTGAATGATTGTGACCAATACTTTAAAACCTTGTTCTTGATCATTGATATAGAATTCACGATATTTTATATCACCGGAAATACGTAAAACAATATCAATCCCAAGTTCAGAGATCTTCTTAAGACAAAGATCAATCTCACAATCCTTTTGTATACAAACAGGTAACTGTTCAATATCACGAAGTGAGTTGATAATACTTCTGAGTTTTTCTTTCATTTATTTTTTTGGTTTTGGAATTTTTCTGAATACAGGAGTTGAAATGAATTCTGCTTTATTGGCTTGACCTAAAAACATCTTCATTTCAATAAGAATATCACAGCGACCATCGTCACTTTGATATCGAAAAGATCTAGTTCTTACATCTCTATGAGTACTATCATCGAATTTTTTCGCACCAGCACTGAGCTTAGCACGAAGTAATTCGGCGAATAGATCATCAATAGCGTGTTCTCGTGTTCTACTAAAAGGTTGTTTGGATAATTCCTCAAACCTTTTGATCAATGGACTTAATACTTTTTTGTTGTTTATGTGCATTCTAATTTAGGTTTAAACCTTAAGTATTGTGCCATGGTTTGGGGTTGGGGTCAAGTTTAGATTAAATGTATTCTATAATTCTTTTCTAATATCGAATAATATAACAAGGTGATATAGACCAGAGTAAACTGTAGATAGAATATTATATTAATTAGAGTAAATTTTAAAATAAGGTAATTTATCTATATCTGTGTAATTAAACATTTTATAATTAGCACGACGAGCTGTTGGAGAAAGTTTATGCATCTTTAAATTTGTTTTAGGAATAAAAGGATAAAATCTTATTTCTTGATGTTGACCATCTTTATCTTCCCAAATAAAATTAGTTATCAATGAAGGTGCAAGGAATCCTGATTTCAAAACTTTTTCCATAATGTCCCAACCAGCACCAAATATTTCCTTCTTCGGTTTTGATCTATTTGTTTTCACTTGAGCACGAAAATTACAACCTATACATTGAACATCGTATAAGGGATAGTTTTGTGGTAATAACATTAATTTTTTATGACAGTTTGGACAGGGTACTTTTTCTACTACATCGATTTCCCCTGAGTCACCTGATATTTTGTTGTTGGACATAG
>CAZHNC010000064.1:0-3473 GCA_964532765.1 uncultured Candidatus Saccharibacteria bacterium
TGTAATTTATTTATTTTGAATGATTTTGTTTAATTTATAAATAGTAAGAAAAGTATAGCACAAATAATATTTGTAATCAAGTTTATTTTTCAGTAATTACATGATATTTACCTGATGAATCCTTTTTGAATACTGAAGAATTTTGTAAGTTAACTAAAATAGTATTTTCCTTAACATATCTCTCCTTCATAACCTTATCAAATATTTCCTCCCTTGTCATAGGTCCATACTTATTTAGAACTTTAACTATAACATCTTTAACAACACCTGATACATACCCCCATTCAGCCAAAGCATATAAACCTCTACCAACAAGCACAAATCTATTATCTTTTATAAGTTCATTATGTGTAGTTGCTTCATGTGCTCTTTTACCAAAAACATTTTGTATAAGTTTAGCTATTTCTTTAAAATGAACAGGAGAACCATGTTTTCTCATAGCAAGATAAGCATAATCCCTTATACCTTTAACCTTAACATTTGTAGAAGCTGACTTACCCCATTCACCTAAAGGATTCTTATCTATATGTTTAGATATACGTAACCATCTTTTTGATATCTCTTCATTTTTAAGTTCTTCTGAAATATCTTTTATATTATCCATAAAAGATTTAATCATCTCATTTTCAGGTATCAAAGCATTATCATCTAGATTTGAATAAAGCTTCTTTAATGCTTCATGGATCTTCTTTGATAAATCTGTATCAACATGCCATCTATGATGAAATTCTTCAGTCTCTTTTTCTTTTTTAAATTGATCTCCTATTATTAATAAAAAATGATAATGATTTTGTGTTGATAAATCTTTAGATAAATGATTCAATAAATCATGTTCCGCTATCACACCACCTATACTTTTTATATATAAAGCCAATTCTTCAAAGACCTTAGCTTCTTCTTTAAATACTTGTGACTTTCTTATTGTAACTATAGAGTTAGCTTCTATTTGTCTAACTCTTTCTCTAGTTATATCATAATTTTCACCAATGGCTTCAAGAGTCATTTTTTCTGTATTTTTATCAAGACCAAAACGATGTGATATTATAATCCTTGATCTTTCTGGTATAGCTGATAATAATTTTTTGGTTACATTTTTTACCTTAAATGAAAATGTAGGTGTTGAAATATTTGCCATATGTTTTCTATATTTCTATCATGTTTGTTGATATAAGTCAAATTTAGGTCAATAGCATTGTCAAGGACATTTTATTTTTATAAAAGACATATCTATATTATACATATGTCTTTTATGTCCTATATAAAAATATATGTCTTTTAAATTAAATTCACAGTTTGATTGATGTATAAAAATATATTTTAATACATAAACAAAAAACAAGGTTTTTAACCTTGTTTTGCATTTCGTTTACGATTAGCCTTATTAATACGATATAGATTTTTTCCACGACGCACAATAAATTCACCTTGACGAAGATCTTGTTTTTTAAGTGATGATACTAATTTCATAATATATAGAATATAACATTAATTAAATAATAATTCAAGTTATAATAAGAAATTAATATTTATTTTAAAAAATATTTATCTTGTAACAGATATCTCTGACTGTATCTCACCTACAGCTGATATAGTGATCCTACCAGATGAATCCACAAATAATGTATAACCAGTAAAATAATCATCTTCATTATTATAATATGCAGAGCTATTACCAGGATCATAAGGTAGTTTAGGTAAATAATCAGGTGTTATACAATCTGCAAGATTAGTTCCTTCTATACTTATACCTGAAGCAATACCGTAATAAGATTCTTTTGGTAACACACGTATAGAACCATCACAAAATAAATTACCTTGATGATCAGCTATATTTTGACCCAAAGCATTTAGTATAGTATTCACATTTGCAAGTCTTTGTGAATCCCTAGCTTGCTTAAATTGCCTTGATGGATTTACAGCTATTAACACCACTGTTGCTAGTATACCTATAATACCAATAACAACCAATATCTCTATAAGAGTAAAACCTTTTTGTTTTTTATTTTTATTTAATTTCATATATTTTATTTTATTATTTATTATTTGATAATAATTTAATAATAAATAAACATGGTTAAAATAATTTAAAAGATTTTATGTATTTTACAAAACCATTTTTATATATATATTTAAAGCCAAATCCACCAGAAATAAAGAAAACACTATTCAAAGAATTATCAATATATTTTATATCTATATTTTCAATATAACATATATATTCATCTGAAATATGTATATTTCTATAAAAATTATATTTATTATCAATAATATCTATATTATAATCACTCTTTATAAATAAATTTATAAATAAATCTGCACATATAAGTTTTTCATATAAATATTGTCTATTTTTATAAAAATCTGTTTTTATATAGACATAATCAAAAACTCTTTCAGTACCCAAAGATATTATAGTTAATAAACTTATAGAAACACTAATAATAAAAAATAATACAATAAATCCTTTTTGTCTATCTTTATTTAAAAAATACATATTAATATATTAACAACATACAGTTAAATAAATATTAAAGATAAAATAAAATTTATATAAATTATTTATAAAGTAATCAAATTTATCTATATACTATTGCTTTATTAATTAAAAAATAGTATATTATAAGTATTGGGCCCGTAGCTTAGTTGGTAGAGCGCCTCATTTGCACTGAGGAGGTCAGGAGTTCGAATCCCCTCGGGTCCACAAGCCTTTATAGGAATTTAAAATAACCGCCTATAGCTCAGTCGGTAGAGCAGTCGCCTCTTAAGCGAACGGTCATAGGTTCGAATCCTATTAGGCGGACAAGATTGAAAAATGGGCAAGTGGCGGAATTGGTATACGCGCTAGTCTTAGGAACTAGTTCTTCACGGATTGAGGGTTCGAGTCCCTCCTTGCCCACAGAAAAACAAAATCCCCTAAGGGGTTTTTGTTTTGGGCAAGAGAAACTGCCTGACGGCAGTTTCGTGAGGGATTCTCGAAAAGCTTTACCTTATTTTCGAGGAGTTTTACTCCGAGAAAATGGTAAAGGTATACTGACCGTGTAACGGTCGAGTCCCTCCTTGCCTACAGAATATTACAAAAAACTAGAATTAAAAAATCCGTAGGATTTTTAGGACTCGAAAGGGTTTTATATATTTTTGAGAACCTGTAAGGTTTGAGAAAATATAAAACTAAAATCCATATAACAACTCACACCACACAATCTAATAAATTGTGTGGTGTCTTTACTTTTAATGTTATTTTTTAAAGTTTATTCTATATTCAAAACTCTATTTACATTCTCTTTAGAGCCATCACTTGTAGGTAAACTATTTAACAATAATTTAAATAAACCCATAACCGATATCATTATAAATAAACCGAATAAACCCCACATCATATGTGACCTACCCTCTTTCATCTTGGCTGGATCTGATTTTGATTTCCATATATACTCAAAAACTCCATATACAAATACAAGTAATGCTACAGCCAT
>CAZHNC010000065.1:0-3456 GCA_964532765.1 uncultured Candidatus Saccharibacteria bacterium
ATAATAATTTGATTTAAAAGAGATATGTTTTAAGCGTCTGTTATTAATAATAATTGATAATTGATAGACACATATCCCTCGGGTTAAATCTTTGTGAACCCGTCTTGAGTATCATATACAGTAGCAACTGGATCAGATAGCCAAAACGGACTACAAAAACTAACCTGTACTTATACAAACGTATGTACCCCCTAAATATTACAATTTATAAGCTTTAGGGTCAAAACCTTTATATGTCCTATATAATACACATAAAAGACATTATTTCAAGGAATACTTACTCCAACGTCTTTCCCCTGTCTTTTTAAGAGTTCCAGATAACACTAATGATGTTAGCTCTCTTTGTATTGTCTTTGAACTACAACCCTTTATAGCTTCTATAAACTCATTGATAGTTACTGCCCCACGTGATCTAACTATCTCCAATATCCTCTTTCTTCTTGAACCTATATCCATAGATATATTATTTATAGTCTTTATGTTTTGAGTATTATTGTTGATAGTTATATTTGAAATCTTTTTATCTATCTTTATTTCTTCAACCACATGAACTTTATCTTTATTTTCTAAAACAACTATATCCTCAACCTTAACCTTATCTTCACTCTCTTTTATATCCAACACAGTCTTAACATCTATATCTTTTTTAACATCTTCTTTTGTATTCAAAATAGATATTTGATCATTTAAAACTTTTAATAATATATCAGAATTCATCTTTGTTATCAGATCCATATCTGATGACAATTTTATAAGAGATATTAACTTATAAAAACTCTCTACTTTAGTATCATTTTCAACACAATCAATAGAAACCCTCCTTAAAGACATCTTTAATGGTTCTTCATCTTTAAATAAATCAGTCACTAAATAAATCGCCCTCGAAATAGCTTCGACTTGAACTTGTCTTTTAATAACTAAACCCGTTTGATTGTTATTATTTATTGTGTCCATTAACTTGCAGTATATATAAGACAAGTAAAAATGCAAGTGCAAAATGCAAGTCATGATAAAATAAACAATATGTCCAAAAAGAACACAAGAAAATACACAAAAAGAAATACAAAAAATAATGTCCCTGAAAAGAATAATAGTATTGCGGTACAAGGAATATTTAATAGTATAAGACAAACCATAACTCCGAGTGATACATATGTTAAAGATACAGTACTCTCACTTGTCTTTTTTGTCTTATTCTTATTTTTTACATTATCTTCTTTAGGAAAAGGAGGAAATCTTGGAAATCTAACATATAATGGATTCACTTATTTACTAGGATATGGATATTATTTATTACCATTAATATTCGCCACACAATCATATTTTTATATGATTCACAAAGAAAGTTCTTCTTTCGCTAAAACAAAAATAATATTCTCTCTATTATTTATAATATCTATATTAGGTATATTAGAACTAACTAAAGTAGATGCTGGTGGTATATTAGGAGGACTTATATCTATACCTATCTTAAACCTATTTGATACAGTTCTAAGTTATATACTACTCATCGCTATAGCCTGTATTTCACTGATCATATTATTTGAATATTCATTCAAGACACCTGATACTGATAATGAAGAATATGAAGATACTGAAGATGAAGTTGAGGTAATAAAAGACAAGAAATTTAAAGAGAAAGAAATAAAAATATCAGGCAGTGTACAAGACAGTGAAAGCGTAAAAGACAATAAAAAGGACAATATTAATATAAAAGACAACAAAAAATCTATAGAAGATAAGGCTGAAAAAGAAATGTCTGATAATCTAATATCAGCTGCAACCATGACTCTTTTAGGTAAGTCCTATACACCACCACCTCTATCTCTACTTGAAAAGGACAAAGGTAAGCCAGAAGTTGGTGATATAAAAGCTAATGCAAATATCATAAAAAGGACACTTCAAAACTTTGGAGTACAGGTAGAGATGGATGAAATATCTGTTGGACCATCTATAACAAGATATGCACTCAAGCCAGCTGAAGGAGTTAGACTATCAAAGATACTTAGTTTACAAAATAACTTATCATTAGCATTATCTGCTCACCCTATACGTATAGAAGCCCCTATACCAGGTAAAGCTTTGGTTGGTATAGAAGTACCAAACTCAACAAAAACTATGGTTGGATTAGGAACACTTCTTTCAAGTAATGAATATCAAAACTCACCACATCCATTACTTATAGCACTTGGAAAAGGTGTATCCGGAAAAATGTATTATGAGAATCTTGCCAAGATGCCACACGCACTTATAGCTGGTACAACCGGATCTGGTAAATCAGTTATGATACACAACTTGATAACTTCCCTACTTTATAAAAACTCACCTGAAAACCTGAGATTCATTTTCATAGACCCAAAGAGAGTTGAACTTACTCTATATAATAAAATACCTCATCTATTAACACCTGTTATAACCGATCCTAAAAAAGCGATACTCGCTTTAAAATGGGCTGGTAAAGAGATGAATAGACGTTATGATATATTAGAAAAAAATTCTGTACGTGATATAGATTCATATCACAAAACAGTACTCGCCCCCGCTGTTGAATCATACAAAAAAGATAAGACTGTTGAGCTACCAGATGCTATGCCATATATAGTGATAGTTATAGATGAGTTGGCGGATATTATGCAAGCTTATCCAAGAGAGCTTGAAGCAGGTATAGTTAAACTTGCACAAATGTCCAGAGCCGTTGGTATACACTTAGTACTTTCAACACAAAGACCATCAGTAAATGTTATAACAGGTCTTATTAAAGCCAATGTTCCAACAAGACTAGCACTTCAAGTGGCATCTCAAATAGATTCAAGAACAATACTTGATAGTCGTGGAGCCGAAGAACTTCTAGGTCGTGGAGATATGTTGTTCTTAACTGGAAACATGCCAAATCCTCAACGTGTACAATCCCCTAACATAACAGAAACAGAAACTAAGAAAATAGTAAAATATCTTATAGATAACCTTGATTATATACCTGAGACAATACAACTTGGACCACAAGAACAAGAAAACTCTGGTACAAATGCTATCTTTGCATCAGCTTTCAATACTGATGGTATGAGTGATGATTTAGATGATGACGATGATTTATATGAAGATGCAAAAGCAGCTGTAATAGAAGCAAAAAAAGCATCTACTTCATATCTACAAAGAAAACTACGTGTTGGTTATTCACGTGCTGCAAGGCTTATGGATATATTGGAAAAGAGGGGTATTATAGGACCTGCTGATGGTGCTAAACCAAGAGAGGTTCTGGTATTGAATCAGAGTTCAAATAATGATAATCAATCAAATACAGAATCATCAGAAAACACTTCAGATAACATGGAAAATACTGATATACAAAGCTAAAATATGATATAATTATTTATAGAAACTTTAATAAAATTTTAACCAAAATATTATAATATGACACTTGGATATACAGATGGTAAAACCAAAATAAAAATATTT
>CAZHNC010000066.1:0-3451 GCA_964532765.1 uncultured Candidatus Saccharibacteria bacterium
ACTTCAAAGCTTCGTATCAGGGTTAGAGCCAATGATTCACGTTTGCTAGATAATTCTGTTAAACAAATCATAGAAACAGCATTAAAACATGATGCAGTTATAAATGGTCCTGTTCCGTTACCAACAGAGATTAAAAAATATACAGTAAACAGATCAGCTTTTATATATAAAGATTCAAGAGAACAATTTGAATCAAGAACACATAGAAGACTTATAGATATTATAAATCCTAGTGCAAAAGTTATAGAAGCTTTAACAAACATGACTTTACCTACAGGTGTAAACGTAGATGTTAAGATGATGTAACATTTAGATAAATTATAAAAATAAACATTAAAAATTAAATAGAATAAATATCAGGCTTGCTGCCTGCTCTATTAATGAAAAATAAATAAAAATATGAAATATACAATAGCAACAAAACAAAATATGACTCAACTATTTGATGAAAATGGAAAAGTTTATCCTGCAACAGTTTTATCTTTTGGTGATTTGAAAGTTGTTCAAACTAAAAATTCTGAAAAAGATGGATATGAAGCTATTCAAATAGGTTTTGGTACAAAATCAAAAACACAATTATCAAAAGCTGTTAAAACACACTCTGGTGTTGATGCTGAAAAAACAGGTTTTGCTTTATTGAAAGAAGTTAAAGGTATATCAGCCCAAAAAGGTGATATACTTTCTTTTGATTTTATTCCTGGTGATAAAGTAGAAGTTACTGGTTTTACAAAAGCAAAAGGTTTCCAAGGTGTAGTAAAAAGATATAACTTCAAAGGAGGTCCAAGATCTCATGGTCAAAAACACTCAGAAAGAGAGAGAGGTTCATCAGGTGCTGGTGGATATCAAAGAGTTTTCAAAGGTACACGTATGGCAGGACGTATGGGTGGTGATAAGATGACTTTTAAAAATTTAACAGTTATTTCAATAGATCAAGATAATAAACTTATGTATATAAAAGGTGCTATACCAGGTCGTCGAGGTACTATCATAGAAGTAAAACAAAAATAATCTATAACAATAAGATAATATAATTAAAGATAAATATATGACAAAAACAGCAATAAAAACAAAAAAAGAAGTAGTATCACTTGCGACCGATGTGTATTCAAAAGAGGGTAAAAAGGTTTCTGATTTTTCATTACCAGAAGAAGTTTTTGGTTTAAATTGGAATGCAGATTTAGTTCATCAAGTTATTACATCATTACAAACAGCCGCACGTCATCCTTATGCTCATGCTAAAACAAGAGGTGAGGTTTCAGGTGGTGGTAAAAAACCATGGAGACAAAAAGGTACAGGTCGTGCAAGACACGGTTCAACACGTTCACCAATATGGGTTGGTGGTGGTGTTGCTCATGGTCCAAGAAATGATAAGAATTTTGACAGAAAAGTTAATAAGAAAACAAAAAATGCAGCTATTAAGACTATTATATCTCAAAAATATAGAGATGGTGAAGTTATACTTGTTGATTCATTAGAATTTACATCTCCAAAAACATCTGAGATGAAAAATGTTTTATCAAATTTATCTAAGATAAATAACTCTTTATCAAAATTAGATAATAAAAAATACAATAATGCTTTATTTATAACAAATACTCAAGATAAAAATCTTTATTTATCTTTAAGAAATTTTGGAAATATAGAGACACAATCAGTTAATGATGTTAATCCTATCATATTATCAAAATATAAATATTTGATATTTGTATCTCCAGATAATTCAATAAATACATTGAAAAATAGATTGAATAATAATAAATAATTATAGTAAATAATAATAAAAATATGACAAAAGCTACATATATTAAAAAACCAAGATCAACAGAAAAAGCTATTATAGCTACTGATAAAAATAAATACATTTTTGTTGTTGATAAAAAGGCAAATAAAGATAACTTATATCAAGAGATAGTTATGAAATATAAAGTTAATCCTTTAAAGATAAATATTATAAATTCACCTGAAAAACCTGTTATGAGAAAAGGTAGACCAGGTACTATTTCAGGATTTAAAAAAGCTATAATTACTTTAAAAAAGGGTGATAAGATAGATGTTATATAATAGTAAAAAAGTAAATAATATTAAATAATTTAATAATAAAAATATGAAAAGATATAAACCAACAACACCATCAAGAAGAAATACTGTAAAAGTAGTATATAAAGGTGTTATAACTACAAATGAACCAAATAAATCTTTAACTAAAGGTGTTAAAAGATCGGTAGGTAGAAATAATACAGGTCGTATAACAACAAGACATAAAGGATCAGGAAATAAAAGATTATATAGAGATATAGATTTTAAATATGATAAAAAGAATATTCCTGCAAAAATAGTTTCAGTTGAATATGATCCAAATAGAACAGCTTTTATATCTCTAGCCCAATATGCTGATGGTGCTAAAAGATATATAGTTACACCTAAAAATATTAAAGTTGGTGATACATTTATAGTTTCTGAAAAAGCTGAAGTAAAATTAGCAAACAGAATGATTTTGAAAAATATACCAGTTGGTACTTTTATATATAATATAGAAATGAAACCACAAGGTGGAGGTAAGATTGCTCGTTCAGCTGGTAATTATGCTGAAGTTGTAGCTCATGATGGAGGTTATGCTCTTATAAAGATGCCTTCAACAGAGGTTAGAAGAATTATAGATACAGCTTGGGCTTCTATAGGCGAGGTATCAAATGAAGAAAATCATTTACAAAAATTTGGTAAAGCTGGTCGTAGTAGATGGGTTGGTATAAGACCTACAGTTCGTGGTACAGCCATGAACCCAGTTGATCACCCACATGGTGGTGGTGAAGGTAGACAAGGTAGAGGTAGACGTCGTGCAATATCTGTATATGGTAAACCAACAGGTAAAGGTCAAAAATCTAGAACACCTAAGAAATATTCAAATAAATTTATTGTATCTCGCCGTAAGGTAGGAAAAAGATAATCATTTTAAGCCTAAAAGCATTGACTAATTACTAATTATTTGTTAAATTTATAACCCATGACACGTTCAATATCAAAAGGTCCATATATAGAAGAAAGACTATTAAAAAAAATAGCAAACAAAACACCTGATCAAGCAGGAGTTATTAAAACATGGTATAGAGACTGTGTTATCTCACCTGAAATGGTTGGATATACTTTCGGAGTACACAATGGAAAAACACATATAGAAGTATTCGCTACTGAAGATATGGTAGGTCATAGACTCGGAGAGTTTTCACCAACAAGAAAATTCACACGCCATGGTGGTAAGATGCAAAAAGAACTTGATGCTGCTAAGAAGCAAGCTGAAATAGCTGCTGCTAAAGCTGCTAAAGCTGCACCTGCTGCTAAGAAAAAATAATAATTAATTTAATATAAAAAAAATCATGAAAGCCATATTAAAAAATTATAGACAATCACCAAGAAAAGTAAGACTAGTTACTGATCTTGTTAAAGGTAAAAAAGT
>CAZHNC010000067.1:0-3409 GCA_964532765.1 uncultured Candidatus Saccharibacteria bacterium
TATAATTCCTTTATTTGTGTTTAATTTTATTTTCATTTTATAAATATAGCATAAATAAATCAGGCATAATACCCAAAAATCAATGAGTGTTTAATCCTCAAATCAACATCAATGAATCACTCGATATGTGCACTACGAGAGATTTTATTTACTACCAGTCAATCCAAATCTAACATCCCACATTTCTTTTAAATTTTTATTTTTATTCCAAGTTAAATATAAATCATCTGCACCTTCTATACAGTAATCATCTTTAGAATAACCTAACTTTTTGACAACATCGTGTATATTACATATTTGACCCTCTATCTCACACCAAACACCAAAAGGATATATATCAACAGTTATTTCTGTATCAGTGTCGTCTATGAACAAAATTCTGGTCTTTTCATAAGAATTTTCTTCTTTAAAATCACCCCGAGACTTAATAGAGCTGATAGCATCTTTGACTGAACTACCTTTATATATAATTTCTTCTATTTCTTTCCTCACACCTTCTTCGATGTCTACTTTGTATTTATGTGTTGTATCTATACTTTGATATTCAAAATTATCAACGATACGTAATCTTATTTTTTTCTTCTCCTCTTCAGAACCGTAAATCACATCTCTTATATACTCCGTCTTTTTGTATTTTGCTATCTTTCTAACCTTCATCAAGAATGAGGAAATATCTTTGATTTCTATTTTTATTTCTTGTTCATTATGCATATTTATTTATCTTTTTATCTTATTCAACATCAACTCTGGTTTACCTGCATTCAATTCATCATCAACATCTATGCCCAAAGATTTTATATATTGTCTCATATCTTGTTTTACAAATTCAATTGCTTCATGAGATTTAATGTTATCAGTACCATGATATTCTATTTCAATAAAATCACCCAGACCTTTAACAGATTCTATCGCTATCTCATATTTTTCTGTTTTAAAAATAGTTTTAATATTATCTATAATTATCAATTCCTTAAATCCTAAAATCTTTAATATATTTTCTAAAGTATTAGTATCCCCAATAGTTGTCTCAAATTCATCAGAATAAAGCCATACATCATTGTTATCAAAATGATCTTGTTTGTAAGTTATGTATTGTTTCTCACCTTTTTTCCTTAGTCTGAGGCAGTTTCTAAGTCTATTATTTTCATCGGGTTGTAGTGACTTTAAATCATCTCTTGTAAAATATGTATCAACAGTTTCTGACTCAACTTCAAATACTGCCCCGTGTTTTTTTAATATTTCTACAGTATCTTTGACTTTCGAATTTAATTTAAAGAGTATTTCTATTTCTTTCATATTTTTTAATTATATCTTTTAATGATTCTTTTGTATCTATAGTTATACCCATAGACATATTCCAATCTATTTTATTCTTTTTAATAATTGACTTAGCCGCATCTCTACCAAATAAATAACCCATAACACTAGATGCTTCTTGTATAGAAGTAAATTGTAGAGGTATATTTAACCCTTTCTTAAACCAAGTAAGATTACAATTTCTTGAACCATTATCTATATTCATAGCCCTTTTTCTTCTCCATTCTTCAAAAGTTTTTGCAGATATATTATCCGGTATGTATTTATACCACATATAATTTAGTTCATCGTTAAATGTTTCATCCCAACCAACTGTAATGAAGTAACCGTCATCAGAAAGAGTATTATAAACAGCTTTCAATTCATTAAAGACTCTACCTTTATCTGATATCCTACTTGGAAAACCAAAAGAACTTATGATTAGGTTCGATTTTATTTTTATTTTCTTATCAAAATCCTCAATTGAGGATTTAACTATTTTAATATCGGATACATACATTTTTTCCCTACGAATCTTTTTTTCTATAAATGAACACATACTCTCACTGTAGTCTATCCCATATAAGGTACCAGAATAATCGATTTTTCTTCTGATTTGAAATAAATATCTACCTGTACCTGTTGCTAAATCAATCGGGTTATTAACCTTGAAATCTTTTAAAAATTTCACAATTAAATCGAAACATATGTTCTGAGGATCTTCGGCCTCTGAGAATAAATTATATATTGATGAATCTTTGTACCACTTATCTGTCTCGTCTGAGATCATACCATTCTCATTTCTTATACTCTCTCTTTGTAAAATTATCTCAGATTTATATTTAGGGTTTTTTATAGAATATATTGCCTTGGAGAGTTCTGATATAACCATAGGGTCTTGTTCTTTTAACAAAGCAACTTCCAGTAGACTAAGAGAGTTTTCACCACCTAATTTTCTCAATGCTCTACAGGACATTTTTCTAATCAAAGGATCCTCATCAGTTAACTCTTTTTCAAATAAAGGTCTTAGGGTTTCATTTGAGTTATGTTGTAAAGCAAAATATGTATAGTATTTCAATTCATAATTTGTCGTATTTAAGTTTTTCTTAATCTTATTTAAAATATCTTTATCAATTAAATTTAACCTACCTATTAACCAACAGCAGTTTATTAATTCTGTATTGTTTTTGGTGTTAATAAAAACCTCTTTTAGCTTAGGGTATATGATAGTCTGAGTATTTTCTGTGTTACTTTTTATTAAAATCGCTATTATAGATCTTTTATCTTTAAGATTATCTAAAAAATATGTTATATCTTTATTTTGATCTATTTTAACATTTCTCTTTAATAAGACTATGGCATCCTCATCCCCTTCTATGTTTTCAATTGAAAAAGCGGCTCTCCACAAGGCTTCGGGATTAGATGAGAATCTTAAAACACTATATAAAAAATTTAATACAAATTGATCTTTTCTGTTTAATTCACCTAACGCCCAACATAAACCTATGGAATTGTAATATTTAGGTATATTATCTATTTTCTTTAATAGATCTATCACCAACTCTGGATCAAAATGTTGTAAGATACTTCCTATGTTCCAATCATAATTTTTGCCAAACTCAGGTATAAGTACTATAAGTTCAAGCAAGGTATCATTACTGTTTTTTCTGGTCATTAGCACATCAGATATACACTTAAGCTCATTTTCACTTAACATCAAGTTGTCAAATGAGGAAAAATCTTGCAAATATGATTCATAATTATTACAACCACTTTTAATACTAAAATTACTTATAAAAGTTTTTATTTTATCCTCTGATTTTTTTCTTGGTATAGCTTTGCCATTCAGCCACCTATTGAGGGTCGCGAAAGTAACCCCTAAATCCCTTGCTATTTGTTCTTGATTTATATTATTCTGCTCTGCTATATTTTTTAACTTATTTAATATTTCCATATAAATTATACTATCAAACTATATATAGTTTTACAAGTGTTCATATATAGTTTATTAAATTAATTTATTAACCAAATATCTCCCTAATCTTCACCACAGTATCTTCTAACTGACCATCAAATAATAAATACTTATCCAAATCATCAAAACTAACCCATT
>CAZHNC010000068.1:0-3367 GCA_964532765.1 uncultured Candidatus Saccharibacteria bacterium
ACCAAATTTCAGTTAATTTAACTGCTGCTGCATATATTCCAACAGCTTGTTTTTCCATATAATACCCAATCATAACTTGATCTATTTTCAATAATAAATATCCGGTAGCACTTGATAACATGAGTAAAAATGATGCAGATACAAATTGTTTTGCTATATCCTTATCAAAAGCCCAATCAAACATATGCAAATCACTTTTAATATAATTATATACGTATAGTGCAAAACCTATTATGTAATCAAGTATAAATGCAAATATTATCCATATGACACCTTGTCCTGTTAATATCAAATAAGCTTTAAACAAAGATACCGATATAACACCTATTATTTGTGTAAATGTATTTTTTTTAGATTGTAATGTTGCTTGAAAATATGATGATATTACATTTATAGGTGATAATAAAAATATTGTTGAATACAATACTATCATTGTCCTTATCAGTGGTTCTGTCTCATAAAACAAAGTTGTAATTATTGTCGCTGTAAAAGCTAAAAAACCACCCATCATTAATATAAAAAAAGATGTACCCAAAAGTCTATTTCTTTTTTCTGGATATTTTACTAATTCTCTTATTAAAATCTCTCCTATACCCAGATTACCTATAAAACCGAATATACCAACAAAGGCTAATGTATAGTTTATAAAACCATATTTTTCAGGCCCAAAATATCTAGCAAGCCATATATTCATTATAAAAGATATAATCATTGAAAATTGTCCCACAAACATCCACCCTGTATTCCTGAAATACTTCTGAAAACCTTCATGTTGCCATTTTTCTTTTATTCTATTAATCAATTTCTTCATATATTATCTATTTAAATTACATGTTATAATACTCCGCATGAATACACAAATACAAGACATTAAAAAAATACTCAGAGTCATAACTATTATACTTATTGGCTCTACATTATTAACACCATTTATATTTTCTGCTGATATGTTTTTTCCTTTTGTTGCTAGTAAGGCTATATTTATGAGATTGATGATTATATTATCATCTATATCTTATATTGGATTAATTCTTATAGATAAAAATTCTCGTCCTAAAAGATCTATATTGTCATGTGCTGTTGTTGCTTTTATGTTTATATTATTTTTAGCAACTTTAAATAGTGTTAATCCTACACGTAGTTTATGGTCAAATTTTGAACGTATGGAAGGATTGATAACTATGTTGTATATGGCTGCTTTGTTTTTTATATCAGCTTCAACTATTAAAAAGAGGGAATGGTCATACATAATGAATACTTCTATCATTATATCTATTATCGTAGGTGTTCAAGCTTTAAGTACTATCACGCAAGCTGGTGAACGTATATCAGGGTATCTTGGTAATTCTTCATATCTCGGTGTATATGCTTTGATACATATATTTTTCGGTTTATTGGGTGCGGGTATGATTTTTAGAGGTAATAGAGAAAAAGAATTGATGGAATCAGGTGAACATTCATCTGCTAAAAGATTGAATTCTAATAATTGGATAATAATTGCTTTGTATATAACAATATCCATATTTAATGCTTATATATTATTTAAAACTGGAACACGTGGAGCTTTTGTTGGTTTAGTTATAGGTTTTATATTGTCATCTATATATCTTGCGTGGAGAGAAAAAAATAAAATAATCCGTTTTGGAGCTATAGGTTTTCTTACTGCTGTGTTTTTATCAGTATCAATTTTAGGTATTTTTAAGCATTCTGATTTTGTAAAAAATTCAAATCAATTAAATCGTTTTGCTGAATTAATAACAACTGATTATAAATCTGTTATAGATAATCAAGGACATGCCAGAACTATGATATGGGGTATGGCATTTGAGGGTGTTAAAGAGAGACCTTTACTTGGTTGGGGACAAGATAATTTTGGTTATGTTTTCGCAAAATATTATAACCCAGGAATGTATGGACAAGAACAGTGGTTTGATAGATCTCATAATGTATTCATGGATTGGTTAATAGCTGCGGGTATTTTAGGTCTTATGGGATATTTATCATTATTTGTGATTGCTTTGTATTTTATATTTTCAAAAAAAGCAGGTTTTACTATTATAGAGAGATCTGTATTTATTGGTTTATTAGCATCGTATTTTATTCATAATATATTTGTTTTCGATAACTTATCAAGTTATGTATTGTTCTTCTTTATACTTGCATATATACATGATAGATATACACATGATAAAAATGAAAAAATAGAAAATAAAAATTTATCAGAAGAAGAAAAAAATAAAATTATTTTATTTGGAATAATTTCATTATTAATAATTTCTTTTATTTCTTATCATACGGTTTTAAAACCTTACACACAAAATAAAGAATTAATTAATGTTTTAAAAAATTTACAATTAAATAATAAAATATTAAATTCATTAGATAAAAAATTTAAAGATACATTTGAGATGAGTCCAAATGGACAATTTGAAACTTTTGAACAAATATCAACTGTATTACCAAAGATATATTCTGTTGAACAAATATCTACTACAACAAAACAAAATTTATTTAATTTTTATTCAAGTTTATTAAATAAATATGATAAAGAAATATCAGATGATGCAAGATATAATTATTTTGTTTCAAATACATATAAAGGTTTAGGTGCTGACGACAAAGCTTTAGTATATGCAGAGAAAGCATATAAGCTGTCACCTGAAAAACAAAGTTTTGCATATCATATAGCCACTATGTTATTTGCTACAGGTGATATAGATAATACATATATAATTATAAAGAAAGCATATGATGATGAACCTAAAAACGTTACAGCTTATGGTTATTATATAAGTATATTATTGGAAATTGCTAAGAAAAATAATTATTCAATAGATAGTATAGATAATTTATCAAAGGTATTAACAGATGGATATATTAAATATAATTTTGATATAGTGTTGAAAAAAGAATTTTGGAATTTGATTAAAGATTCAAATGCTAAAAAAATATTATCAGAAAAAATAATTAAAAATGTTCCAGAGTTGAAAAATTCTATTATTGAATTGAGTAAATAAATAAAGTTCAATAAAAAACAGTAAGCGAAAAAGCTTACTGTTTTTTTATTTCACTTTAAGAAAATACATAAAAAAAGTGTAGTTATTTTTTTATTCAAATTTAATAACTTCTGTCGGACAACTATCGCAAGCATCTTTAATTTCTTTTTCATATTTATTAAAATCAGCATTTTCTTTTACTACCATTTTATCCGGTATTTCAAAAATTTCGGGTGCAAGAGTTTCACAAACACTACAAGAAGAGCACTCATTATTGCTCTCGTCTAGCCATACTTTTTTAATTGACATATAATTATAGTTTAAATTTTAATTTCTCTTATATCACCCTGTATTCCAACCATAATAGCTTT
>CAZHNC010000069.1:0-3341 GCA_964532765.1 uncultured Candidatus Saccharibacteria bacterium
ATTTGAGATTAAAATATTATTATTAAAACAAGTAAAAGAATTAACTCTTGATGGTAAATTTACAGATTTTATTAATGACATTTTTTTTGAATAAAAATTTAATTCATTATATTCCGAACTAGATATTATCAATAAATTCTTACCAAATTCCTGAATAAAATCGACGGTACCGTATGCTTTATATTTATTTATAAAATCCAATATAAAATCTCTAACTTCTAGCAAAAAGATTTCATAACTAGCAACAGTTCTACCTAAATAAATATATTTATCAAAAAAATACACAGATTTACCATTACCTAAAGATAATGGAGCATTGTATTCATACACTTTATTTAAACTCTCATCATAAACCAATAATTCTATATCAGAAGCATTAGCTATATATAATAAACCTTGATTTTCAAATATATCATTAACTTGACCACCTATTTCCAATGATATTTGATTATAATATGGTATATTTTCATCATTTAAAGGTATTAAAAATAATTCCCCTCCTGAATTATTTTTCTCAGAACCTATAAATATATTTTTATTATATAAATATATTTTTTTAGGTATTGAATAAGATTGCGATAATGAATCTATTTTTAAATCTGATACAGATTTTAATGTAAAATCTAAATCTATTTTAAAAGTTTTTAAATGACTATTTGCACTTGTATTTAATAAATACAAAAAATTATCATGTAAAATAGAATCATTTATACCTGGACCTATATCATAAGATGATCTTAATTTTATTTGTGGCATCCCTCCATTAAAATTAATATCGAAAATAAATATATCGTCTTCAGTTGTTGATGCTGAATTTGTGGTTAATATTAATTTATTCTTATTAAATATATTCATACTTGTGATAATAGTTGATGATGATATGTATTCACCCATATTTATTATTTTAGTTATAGATAGAACATCTAACTGATTATCATTAAAATCACAATACTTATTTGAATAATTAAAATCTTTAATTAAATAAGGTTTATTATTTATATTGTTTTTATGTATATTTATAGTTGATATAAAATAAAAACAAAAAGTGAAGACTGTAGACAATAAAGCTATAGAAATGATTATCTCTATTAGATTAAACCCCTTATATCTATTATTTATATTTAAAATATTACTGTGAATATATTTCATTTTTTTATTGTAAAGATTGAGTTAATTGATACATTGGTAAAATAATAGATATGCAAATAATCATAACTATAATACCAACAAATATAATAAGTACCGGTTCTATAATTTTTTGAAATCTATCTATAGAATTCAATAAATCTTCTTTTATATTTATATAACATATCTCAAATACATCTTTAGATTTACCAGTTTTTTCACCTGAAGCTATGATTGATTCCCAGTCCATTATCTTTCTATATATTTTTATATCCAATAGCTTTAGAGAATTTGCACATGTATCACCTTTATTTACTGATAAATATACTTCATTAAATTGTCTTTTAAAATTATCATTTTCCAATGAATCACAACTTAAAAACAATGATTGTGAAATATTTAACCCTGATTCTATGGACATATATATAATCTTTAACCATTGTTCTATATTCCAATATATATACATATCTTTAATGAAGATAAAATTATACAAAAATTTTAATCTAATTTTTTTATAAAATGAATTAATAATTTGATTATTTTTGAATAAAATAAAAAAAAAAAATAATATAAATAATATAAATAAATCTATATACCAATAATTTATTAAATGTTCACTCAAAAATATAATAATTTTAGTTGATATAGGAAGGTTTTTTAGATCTTTAAAAAGTGTAGATACTTTAGGTATTATTATAAATAATATCAATATTATTAATAATAAAGTCATAAATAAAACTAAAATTGGATATATTAAAGTACTTATAAGTTTCTGTTTTAATATATATCTATCTTTTAATAATTCACTTAAAGTTAAGAAAGTTTTATCTATATTACCTGTCCGCTCTGCAACTTTTATAAAAGAAATCTCTGTTTTAGAAAATATATTTTTAAAATCCTCACCTTGTAAAATATCCGACAACTTTAAACCTTCATCTATTTCCTGATGTATTTGTAAAGTCTCCATACAATTCGAAGATGTTTTAGTTGATAATGATAAAGATTGTCCAGACTTTAAATAATAATAATTTTTCTTATACCATAATGACCTATATTTTAAATCTTTTATTTTAATCATGATTGTAAATCAAATGTTATTTTATTAATCTCCTCTTTTGTTGTTACATGTCTACTATACATATCCACGCACGCATCACGTAATAATACATGCCCTGTTTCAGATAAATATCTTTCTATTTCATAAGGTGTTTTCTTTTTCTGTATCATATCCTTAATTTCATTATCTATTGGTATAATTTCAAAAATCCCTCTTCTGTCACCATAAAAACCTATGTCATAATCAAAAACCCTAATCAGTCTTTGACTTAATATCATAGATACGGAAGAAGAAAGTAAATATGGTTCTATACCCATATCTATTAATCTTGGAATAATAGATGATGCATTTGGTGCATGTATAGTAGTTAAAACAAGATGACCTGTTAAAGATGTTTGTATAGCAGCTAAGGCGGTCTCTTTATCCCTTATCTCACCTATCATAATAATATCTGGATCTTGTCTCAAGATACCCTTTAATGCATCTTTAAAACCAAAATCCTTATCATTACAAACTTGTATTTGTCTAACACCTTTTATAGCTGATTCAACGGGGTCCTCTATGGTCACAATATTTTTATTATTCTTACCTGAAGATAAATATTTTAAAGTTGTATACAAAGTACTAGTTTTTCCTGAACCTGTAGGACCTGCAACTATTATCATTCCTGAACTTTTTTTTAAAGATTCTTTATATAATTTAACCTGTGTATTTGTCATACCCAATTCTGAAAAATTTGTATATTTATCATAGTCAGGGCGAAGTAATCTCATCACACAATTTTCTCCATAAAAAGTAGGGGCTATAGAAACACGTATATCAACTCTCTCATGAGTTTTATCTGAAACAAAATAAAATCTACCATCTTGTGCTTTGTCATGTATATCAGATCTAAGATTAGCTAAAACTTTTATTTTTCCTATACAGAGATCCAATAAATCATTATCAAAATAACCACTTTCATGAAGATTACCAGCTATACGCATACGAATAAAAACCTGAGTATCCTTAGGGTCTATATGTATATCAGATGCATTTAAACTAATAGCCTTCTCTATAAGAGAAGCTATAAATACGTGTATGTCTTTTTGATATATGTTTTTTTCTTTTTCCATACACAAAATTAAAACACACACCCCTTAAAATAATTCAAAAGAAA
>CAZHNC010000070.1:0-3291 GCA_964532765.1 uncultured Candidatus Saccharibacteria bacterium
ACCGGCGAATATCAGTTTTGCAAACTGCCGCGTTAGACCACTTCGCCACTACGCCGTAGATTATTTATAGCATTTTTCTTAAATAATCTCAAATATTTCTTGTCTATGTTTTTCACCTTTATCTATTTCAAAATGTAGAAAAGGGAGTATTCCGACTTTTGTTTTTTTCTTTATATCTTCTCTTATATCATTAACATTTCTAGTTAAAAAATCTATAACAGCATTCTCTTGATTTTCTGGTAATACAGATACTCTTACTGTAACATTATTACTACGATCAGCTTGTTCTATTGATGTTATTGTTATAAGTGATTGACCACCAGAGTTACGAGATATGTATTCATCTATTGTTTTTCTGAATATAGATTCAGCTCTACCTCTGGTAACTTGTTTACTTCTATGATTATTTTCTCTCTTCATAATATTTATTAAATTATTATTAAAATTGTTTAATTGTGTTATCTTTATTTTTATTTCTCAACTATAGAATATGCCAATATGACATCACCTGTAACAACCTCTATTTTTGCTTCAATCATAAGACCACATTCATTTTCCATCTCAACACTTTTGACCTGACTTCTGGCATGTTGAAGTTCAACTATTTCACCACGTCCTATTTCATTATCACGTCTAAGTATTTTTATCTTATCACCTAGATTTATACGACCTGTTTCAACACGTCCACCTAGAACTTGTTTTGTTTTATTAGCATTAAATATTTTAAGTACTTTAAGTGTTCCATGACTTTCTTCTTCGGTGATTTTTGGAGCTTTTGATTTAGCTTCATTTTCTAACCATTCAGAAAGTTTATATATTATATTAAATGTTTCTATTTTTAGATTAAGTTGATTTGCTAGATTTTTAGCTTGATTATCAACTTTAGTATTGTATCCAACTATTACAGAATCATTACTTCCTTGTGCTAATTTAACATCATTTTCATTAATATCTCCAGTCTCAGCTCTTATTATTTTTAATTGAATATTATTTAATTTTATTTTACCAATCTCTTGTTTTACAGCATCTAGAGTTCCAACACTATCCGTTTTTAAAACTATAGGCAATATCCATGTATTATCTTTTTCAAGTCCATATAATACTCTTATATTTTGAGATAATTTGTTTTCTATTTTTGAATCATTGATATCATTTATCTCATTTTCTAAATCTAACATCTTTCTTTGTTCTTCTGCTAATAGTTCTGCTGTATCTTTATCTTCACACATGATACATATATCTCCGACTCTTGGTGTCTCAGTCCAACCCACAAGTCTTAGAGGTTGACCTGGTTCAAAACTCTTTTGAGGTTTACCTTCAAAATTTTCTATAATACGAACAGGGGATATAACTCCACCAGATACTATAAAAGAACCAGATTTAAGTGTTCCGTTTTTAACTATCATAGTTGCATGTATACCACGGATTTTATCTCTACCAGATTCTATAACTATACATTCAGCTGGAACATCATAAGCAGCTTTTATATCAGCAACTTCTGTCATAAGTAATATCATGTCCAATAAATCATCGACACCTTTTCCAGTTTTTCCAGAAAAAGGTACAAAAGATATATCACCACCATAACCTTCTACAAAAATACCGTTTTCAGCTAAAGATTGTTTTGTTTTTTCTATATCAGCACCAGGTTTATCTATTTTACTTACACCTATAAAAAATGGTACCCCTGCATCTTTTATCGATTTTAATGCATCCAATGTTTGTGGTTTAACACCATCTTCAGCAGAAACTATAAGTATTGCTATATCAGCAGATTTTGCACCACGATCACGCATTGAAGTAAAAGATTCATGACCAGGAGTATCTAGGAAAGTTATTTTTCCTTCACCATGATTTATTTCATACGCTGACATCTTTTGTGTTATACCTCCAACTTCACGTTCAGCTATATTTGATTTTCTTATATAATCCAAAAGAGTTGATTTACCATGATCAACGTGACCCATTATTATAACTACAGGATTTTTTTGTCTGATATCTAAACCTTCAATATTTTCTATCTTTTTAACTATGTTATGTGATTTACCACTTATACGTGTTTTTAAAGTAGGAGCTTGTTTAACTTTAGGCTGTCTTGTTTTTTTGAAATATGAAGTGTATTCAGTTTTATTTTTTTCTGTTTTTACAAAAAAATTATTTTTAGTTTTAATATCAGTTTTGTTAGCTTTATCTGTGTTTACTGTATTTGAACTTTTATTTTTTATAAAAGTTTTTGCAAATGCTATACCTCTTTCTTCTATTTTCTTTTTATCTAGCTCCTTCTTTGCTTGTAGTTGTTGCAGTTTTTCTTCTTTAGTGATTATTTTTGATTTAAAGATAATAGGTGAATATTTTTTTGATTCTTGTGTGTTTACTGTTGTATTTGTTGCTACGTCTTCTTTTTTTATCTCTGTATTTTCTTCTTTTGTTTCTACTTTTATTTTTTTATCTGTCAAAATATCTTCTTTTACATTTTCTGTTTCCTTATCTTTATTTTCAGCTTGTTTCTTTTTTTCATAAAATCTTGAAGCATTTTCAAACCAATTTGTATTGTCTATGCTCTCATTTCTTGTTGTTTTTTCAACTTCTTCTTTACTTATTGAAAATGTTCTAGAATTACTCCTTGGTGTTATTGTAATATTTTCTTTTTCTGTTTTCTTTATTTTACCCTTTGTTTTTGGTGTTTTTACAACCTCTTCTTCTTTTTTATCTGTATCATCTGAAAAAACATTACCAAAAGCATTACCAAAAACGCTTCCAAATACACTATCATCACCTTTATTTTTATCACTTATCATAGTATATTAAATATACACTTTTTTCAAAAAAATACAATATTTTCAATATGTTTTCAAGATTCAAAAAATATTTCGATTATACATCTATAACCCCTTTAGATAAGAGGGTTTTAAGAATGATGAATCATGTTATGAGTTATCATTTTTATAATCCAGGTTCTTTGTATGATTCAGGAGTAAAAGCTCTTAAGATTATGAATAATTCTCGTAAATCAATAGCTCATTCATTAGGTTGTCATCAAGATGAGATCATCTTTACTTCTGGGGGTACAGAGTCTAATAATATAGCCATACAAGGTGTTATAGATAGATGGTATGAAGATCATAATTATGATTACACTATTTTACCGCATATTATTATCACAGAGATAGAGCATCCAGCTGTTAGAAATATTGTAGAAAATCTAGCAAAGAAAAAAAGAATTACTTATTCAAAAATAAAAGTTAATAATCAAGGTTTGATAGATGTAAAAGATTTTAAAGAGATATTGAT
>CAZHNC010000071.1:0-3246 GCA_964532765.1 uncultured Candidatus Saccharibacteria bacterium
CTACGACCAATCGCTTAACAGGCGACTGCTCTACCGCTGAGCTACAGAGGAATATTTTTAAAGTTTATATGATATAGATAATCATTAAACTTATTTACAATGTTATCAAAAAAAAATACTTTATGCAATATTACAAAAAACCCTTATTTCTACGTCTTTGTATAATTGAGCTAAATTTTTCTGAATATCCAAGTAAGTCTATAATTGGGTATATGAATATGAGTACTATATCATATACAACATCATGAATTCTTGGGATACCAAATCCTATTTTGTTTTTATATTTTATTTTGTATTTCTTATTTAGCTTCCAACTTATCCAAACAACTCTAGGATAATGAGTTAAACTGGAAATTATTGTTAAATCATTATTATTTTTTTTACAAAAATCAAATGTGTATCTCAATTGAGATAATGTATCATAACCGTATTTTTCTATAATTAGATTTTCTATATCAACTTTAAATTTATCACATATATTTATCATATTATCCAATTCTGATTTTTCAGCTTTCTTAGATTTAAAATCACTTAATAATAATATCTTATCTAAAGTTTCATTTTTTTTATTTTTATTTATAAGATATATTGATTTTTTCACTATTTGAAAATAATCTTGGTATTTTTCTTTTCCTATACGTCCTTCTATCCAACTACTTTTAGATAATGGTAAATAAATCATGATGCTAATCATATCATGATTTTATTTTTTAATTTACTCTATATATTATGTGTAATATAATATATATCATGAAAAAATTAATATTAACCCTAACTATATTATTAACATTTGTATTAAATTCAGATATATATGCTAAAGGATATTTACCAGAAAATATCTATATAAATAATATAAATAAATCTACAACAACAACTTTTAAAGCAGGTGATAAAGTCGAGTTAAATGTAAAATTATCACCATCTGAATATCCAGATGATAGAACTACTATAGATTATGGTGTATATAGGGAAATATATGAAGGTAATGGTATATTTTATGAACCTATAAAATTATTAAAAACTGAAAAAATTTATTCTTCTGAAGAAGATAAGAAAATATCTATAGAGATACCAAATGTTTTAGGTAATGAAAAAGAAACTTATATCATATATGCTGAAATAAAAGTTAAAAATGATCCTGATAAAGAAAACATAATTTTTTCTAAAAGTAATTTTCATATTATAAAAGATGATACAGTAGTTGTTAAATATACAACAGTAAATCTATTGCATTCAAATGGGTATAGATTTTCTGTTAATCATGGTCCTACTATATATGATTTATCAAGAGCAAAATATAAAGGTGTTGCTTCATCAACATCTTTGGAAATAGGTTTTGAATCAAATACAGATTTAGATGTAAATGCAAAAATAGAATTTTCAAAGCTTAGATCAGATGTTGTGATTGATAAAAAAATAGAACAAAAAATATCTATAAAGAATGGTATTAATGAACCTATAATTATACCATTACCAACTTTTAATTATGATCCAGGTGTATATAAAGGTGTTATAACATTTGATAATAAAAGTTTAGATAATATAGAATTTCAATATATAGTTGCTGGAGATTCTGTTACTTTATCAGATCCACAGTTTTTTGAAACACAAAAAGGACAATATGTATTAGATTTTAATGTATATGGAACTCCTATAGATATGGATTTGGATTTAGAATTAAATAATCTTAAACCAGATTATTATATTTCTTTAATTTCAACATCTACTTTAGCATACAATTCACAATTTATATTTAAAGATAAAAAAGGTAAAGATTTATATTCTTTTAATAAAGATATAGATTTTTCATCGACAACATATAGATTAGAAATACCAACACAGGTTAATATAAATAAACTAGATCATGTGTATATAAAAGTTGTAGATAAAGATGGAAAAATTTTATTTGAAGGTAATAAAAAAATTTATACTGGTTTAAATAATAAAGATTTTTATTATAAATTATTTGCACTTATATTATTATCTATAATAATACTTGTTTTGATATTTGTATTCAAACATAAATATTTGAGAATTGTTTTGATTATACTGCTTATATTATCAATATTTTTTGGTATAAAAGTCATAAAAGCTGAAACTTGGAATTTGGGTTTAAATTATGGAAGTTATAAAGATAATTATAATACTTATTTTGGGGCCGGTGAATCATTTTATGTGACACCCTCTATAGATAGAGCAGGTTATATATTAAAATTTAATGAAAATCTTGCCACAAAAAAAATACCTAATAATGAAAATTTAAAAGTTACATATAAGGCATCTGTGGAATTATGTACAAACACTTATCCTGGTTTGTATGTTGGTTTCTCATTTAAAGATATTAAAGATGCTATTGATAAAAAGATGAATATAGATTATGGTTCTGTGTATTCACAATTGGATGGTGAAAAACCTTATTCACCAGCAAAACATAGAATGTTTTATATAACGAAATGGTTAACTACAAATATAGGTGTACCAAAAATAGGTGATACATTATATGTTATAAGAGAGACTACTGGTAAATGGTCTAGAGCTGATTATCAAATACCTCTAAATGTTTATGACCCTAATCCGCTATGTGATAATTCTCACACTGAAGGTGAGACACAATGTGTTAGTGGTATAAAAAAGAAATGGGTTTGTGATGCTGGTTCATGGAATTTAAAAGATACAGGAGAATATTGTCTAGATGTAGGGTGTTCATGTAATGGTAGAGATAAGGTTTGTGTTGATCAAAATGGTATAGTATCAACTACAACAAACTCTTCTTCATGTGCATTGTCTTCAAATTGTACAGCGGTTTCTGATGCTGATAATACTATATTTACAATAATTCCTAAAAACACAATAGGTGATAAAGATGGAAATATTCAATACATAAGAGATGGTATATCATATACAAAAGGTAAAAATGATTCATATATATATACAACACCTAAATCAACCACTACACAATCTATATCTGTAATTCTTAAAGATTTATATGATAATAGTCAAGTTGTATCAAAATGTTCTATAGATAATAGTGTGACAAAAGAAAATGTTGTTGAAGTTTTACCAGATATGCCAACTATTATTCTTACAAAAGATCCAAAGGTTTCTTTAAATAAAGGTGGCGCATGTACTGTTAAATGGACTTTGGAAAATCTTTCTTCAAATGTAAAATGTAAACTTGTTGGTACAGATGGAACAGATGAAGAATTAACTAAATCAGGAGAACGTGTATTTAAAAATTTAATAAAG
>CAZHNC010000072.1:0-3207 GCA_964532765.1 uncultured Candidatus Saccharibacteria bacterium
AATTATGAATAATGACATAACTTATTTCGGTATAACAGATTCAAGAGGAAAGCAATTGAAATTTGGTATCAAAAAAGAAGATAGACTTCGTCATATGTATGCTATAGGTAAAACTGGTATGGGTAAATCAACTTTACTTGAAAATATGGCTATACAAGATATACAAAATGGTGAAGGTATAGCTTTTTTGGATCCTCATGGAAAAACAGCGGAGATGTTATTGGAATTTGTTCCAGAGCATCGTATTAAAGATGTTATATATTTTGCTCCATTTGATATGGAATATCCTATAGCTTTAAATGTTTTGGAAGATACAGCACCTGGTGATGAATCTTCTTCAAGTATAAGAAGTCAATTTATCGTTTCTGGTTTGATGTCTACTTTTAAAAAAATATGGAAAGATCAATGGTCTGCACGTATGGAATATATTTTAAATTATACTTTACTCGCATTGATTGAGATACCAGAAGCAACTCTTCTGGATGTAAATCGTATGTTGTCTGATAAGGTTTATAGAAAAGATATAGCTTCTAGAGTTAAGGATCCTACAGTTAAAGCTTATTGGGAAAAAGAATTTACCGCTATGAGTGATAAAATGATAGCAGAAGCTGTACCTGCTATACAAAATAAAGTTGGTCAATTTATATCAAATGCACTTATAAGAAATATAATAGGCCAAAAAACTTCTTCTTTTGATTTTAGAAAAGCTATGGATGAAAAGAAAATTATTATATTCAATCTATCTATAGGTCGTGTTGGTGAAGATGCTGTAAATTTACTTGGATCACTTTTTGTAACCAAGATATATCTTGCTGCTATGAGTCGTGCTGATATTTCAGAGAGGGATATGGAAAATATTCCAAACTTTTATCTTTATGTTGATGAGTTTCAGAATTTTATAAATGATTCTTTTGCTCAAATACTTTCTCAGGCAAGAAAATATAAACTTGGTTTAATAGTTGCTCATCAATATGTTAAACAAATGTCTGAAATAGTTCATGATGCAATATTTGGAAATGTTGGAACTATGATAACTTTTCGTGTTGGTGCTGAAGATGCGGATGCGTTTGAAAAAGAATTTAAGCCAACATTTTTAGCTGAAGATTTTACAAATATCGGTCGTTTTCAAATGTATCTCAAACTCATGATAGATGGTGTAACTTCATCTGCTTTTTCTGCTACATCTATGGGTCCATGGCCTAAACCTGAAAATAGTTTTGTTAAAGAGATTATAGATTCTTCTCGTGCACTTTATTCACATCCAAGAAAAGATGTTGAAGAACATATATTAAAATGGACATTAGGCGGTAATAATTCTATAAATTCAAATAAAGAATTGTCATCAAATGATGGTAATCATAATGGTAATAGTAACAATAAAGGTAATAATAATTTTAATAAAAATAAAATAGATTCAAAAATAGATTTAAAAAAGAATAATAAAGATAAAAAAGATAATGTAAAAAAAGATAATGTAAAGAAAGTGGAATTACATAATCCTTTTAAAGTTGCTTTTCAAGAGATAGAAGGTGATATAAAAAAAGTTGAGATAAATAATGAGAAAAATAAAAAAGGTGTAGATGAAGAAACTCTTAAAAATGTTTTAGGTATTTTGGAATAGTTTTATCTAATATTTTATCTAATAGAATTTTACCCCTATTTTCAAATATTTTATGTATTAAATAAGATATTATGATTATAAAAATAGTTATCATAGTAAATGATATATATAAAGGTATGTTTTTTATATCTGCATAAGTAAATAATATCTTAGCTATTTGTTGATGTAAAAGATATATAGGATAAGTTAAAAGTCCAAGAGTGTTTATGTATTTATTATTTGTGATTTTTATTTTATTTAAAGATATTAATAAAAATATAATATAGAAAAATAATATATATAGACTTATGGTTGTATTTGAAAATAATTCTTTATAACCAGTTGTTAAATAAGGGGCTCTGTTTGTTGCAAATATAAGTGATGCTATAAATGTACTCAATAAAGAAAATATACGCCAATTATTTAAACCATTTTTATATATTTTATAAAACAATATACCTGCTAAAAAGTTTGGTATCCATATAATATCAGAATCAGCATTTATATTTAAAAAGATAGAAGAATATAACATTATAATGGATAGAATTATTGTTAATATTTCTATTCTTTTAAATTGTTTAAAAATTAAAAGTAATAATATAAAAAAATAAAATTTCATTTCAACAGCTAAAGTCCAATATGATCCATCTAAAAGATCTGTATTTGATTTATCCCATATGATAGTAGGTATCATTGTCATATTTGTTAAAAATCTTGTCCATGATAATTCTGAGTGTATTAGATATCCACCAAATAATAAAAACAATGAAGTAACTATAGCTGATATCCAAAATACAGGATACAATCTACTTATTCGAGATTTGAAAAATCCATAAGCATTTCTATCTTCAGCTGATAATGAAATCACGAAACCAGAGATTATAAAGAATAAATCTACGCCTAAATATCCATATTGAAATAAGTATCTAAGTACAGGTATATCTATATATGAAAGTTCTGAATGATAAAAAACAAAGCCAAAATGATAAAACATAACAAACATAGCGGCTAGGAAGCGAAATGTGTTTATAGAGCCAATTTTTGACGTTTTAGATGGTATTTTAAGGGTATTTTCAGGTATCATAATGGGTTTTAGAATATCAAAAATTGAGGTTTAAGTCTATAGGGATTTAGATGGGGTTTAAGAGTTATATTTGTATCCAGGTTGGGGGCAGGATTACTAAATCATTTGCAGTTTTTTTATTGGTCCATTGCTTTGGAGCTATTATGATTTTATTGGGATTTGTATTTAAATATGCTGCCCACCATGAAAAAGTTGAGTTAGCTATAATGTTATGTGAACATTTACTCATAAGTATTATTTCTTCACATTCTGTTAAGTTTGGATTCGAAATATATATTGCGTTTTCTGTTTTCAAATTATTTTTTACCCATTCCATATCATCTGAAAATATATAAAAAATAGGAGTTTGTATTTTTGTTTTTATATATTCTATAGCTTTATAGTAATAATTTAAATCACATACATTGTGATTTGGATTATTTATATAATCACCACGTCGTATATGAATAGAGATAGAATTTTTTTCAAGTTTTATATTTTTTAATATGTCATCTGCTTGTTTTGATAAAGATTCTTTTAAAGT
>CAZHNC010000073.1:0-3192 GCA_964532765.1 uncultured Candidatus Saccharibacteria bacterium
ATAAAAGTTTATTTATAAATAATAAGAAAGTTATAGATTTATATTTAGCAAAATCTACTAGTATAAATAAAAATGATTTTGATGCTAATGATATAGCTATTGAATCTTTTATGTATGATTCAGATAATTCCAAAATAAATATAGAAGATAATTATTTTCAAAGTGATAAAAAAATATATTTATTTGAATCACAGTCTGATAGGAATGAAGTTAATAGATTAATAGGACCTTTTAATATAAATATATATTCTAAATATAAAAATATTAACAATAATAATTGTTGCTCAAATATTATATTTTTACCTGGAATTATGGGTAGTCGTTTATATAAAGATAATTTATTGTTTCAAAATCAATTATGGGAACCAAATAGAAATACAGATGTAAAAAAACTTTATTTAGATAAAAATGGTAAGAGTGTAAATAATATATATACCAAAGATATAATTAATAAAACAAATATATTGGGTGGATTATCATATATAGATCAATATGTATATAAAGATTTTACTGATTATTTAAATAATTTAATCGCAAATAAAACAATTAACAGTTATAAAGAGATACCTTATGATTGGCGACTTTCTTTTGATGATATATTGAATGATGGTGTAAAATTTACAGATACTAATGTGAACATTATTGATACAATAAAAGATTTACAAAAAACATCTAAAACAAATAAAGTTACAATAATAACACATAGTAATGGTGGTTTATTAGCTAAAAAAATATTATTAAAATTAAAACAACAGGGTCTGGATTATATGATTGATAATGTGATTTTTGTTGCTATGCCAGAATATGGCACACCTCAAGCTATAACATCATTATTGTATGGTCATAATCAATCAATATTGAGTGGTGTAATTTTGAAATCATCTATAGCTAAAAATTTAGGTAAAAATATGTCAACAGCTTACACTTTGTTACCATCTGAAAAATATTATTATTATAGTAATTTAAATAAAGATTTCCATAAAAATACTTTAAATAATTATAATGATATAAATTATGATTTATTAAATAAGGCTAAAAATACACATAATGAAATAGATAATATTGAATATTCTAAAAATATAAATATTTATCAAATCATAGGTATAGGTTTAAATACTGTTTCAGATATATATCTTGATAAAAATAATAAAATTAAACCTATTTATGATAAAAATGGTGATGGTGTTGTACAAGATTTACAATTATCTAGATATGGAACTACGACTTATATAGATTTAAACAACACTAAGTATAATCATATGAATATTATGAATTATGAAAAGACTATTAATAGTATAGATAATATTATTAATATAGAAAAAAATAATCAATCACAGGTGTTTTTAGATTATAATAAAATAATTAAAGATAATAATTATAAATTAATACAATTAACCAAATCAACAGATAATATATTATTAAATAATAATAACAATTCAGATTTAAATATAGATTTAAATATTAATTTAACAGAAAGGGATAATAAAACTGAAAATATTTTTTATTTAGATAAATACATATACGATAATAATGATTTTAATAAAGTTGTAGAAAGTTCAAATAAAAATAGATTTGAATTATATGATAATGGGGTAAATTATATACATATACAAGATATTAATTCTATGAATATAAATTCAAAAGAGGATTATATGATAGATATAAATGTACTTGAAAGTGTTGATAAGAAAATATCCCAAAAAGAATATAAAAATATACCAATATTTACAGATGTTGATTTAATTTTAAGATTTGATAATTCAGATAATTTAAATATTAATTTACCTTCTACAAATCAAAATATAGTATATGCATCATTTAAAGATTTAAATTTATCAACTTCATCGTTAATTTCATCATCAACAATAGAGGATAATATTTTAGATCAAGTTATCTCTGATTTAAAATCATCTAAAATAGATTCTTATCTAAAAGATAGATACATAAGACGTATACAAATATACAAGAAAAATAAGGATAAGGTTTATTTAATTTCTTTGAAGAAAAATGTATTAAACGCTATTAATTCTATAAAAAATCTATCTTATAGTAAGGAATTAAAAGCTAGATATGTAAAAACAAAAGAATACTATATATATTTAAATTCACTCTTGCTAAGATTGTAAATTAATGTTAATCTTGTCTTTATGGTCTCGAATACCATAGGTGTCTTATAAAATATTCTTATAAAACATAAACCCTATGCAGATACTTGACCTAATTAAAAAAGAAACTTAACATAAATCAATATATGGCAATTTCAAAAAACAAAAAAGTTGAAGTTGTATCAAATGTATCAGACATTGCTAAAAAATCAGGATCATTGGTATTTGTGAATTTTCATAAATTAAATGTGATTGAGACAGGTGAGGTTAGAAATTCACTTAGAAAAGCAAATGTTGGATACAGGGTTGCTAAGAAAACATTGATCAAAAGAGCTTTATCTGATCTAGGTATAAAAGGTGAATTACCATCTCTTGATGGTGAGATCGCTATAGTATATGGTGAAGATTTGCTTGCCCCAGCTCGTGAAGTTTTAGAATTTACAAAAAAATTCAAAGATAGACTTTCTATAGTAGGTGGTATATTTGATAATGAATATAAATCAAAGGAAGAAATGATGTCAATCGCTTCTATACCAGATTTCAAAACATTACAAGCTCAATTTGTTCAACTTATCAATTCACCTATACAAAGATTTGTATTGGCACTTGATGCTATTGCAAAAAAAGGTGAATAATACATTCAACTATATTTATTAAAATTAAAATAATTTAAATCAATAATAAAACTATGTCAGAAGAAAATACAAACGTAACAGCAGCAGAAGAGGTTATTGAAACTCCAGCACAATTTAAAACAATTGTGGATTCAATAGAAAAAATGTCTGTTCTTGAATTACATGAATTAGTAAAATTCTTAGAGAAGAAATTTGGTGTTTCAGCATCAGCAGTGGCTGTAGCGGCTCCAGCAGCAGGCGCAGCGGCAGCAGATGAGAAAACATCATTTGATGTAAATCTAAAAGATGGAGGTGCTAACAAAATCTCAGTTATTAAAGTTATAAAAGAGGTTCTAGGTCTAGGTCTTAAAGAGGCTAAAGATTTAGTTGATGGTGCTCCAACTGTTGTAAAAGCAGGTATGAAAAAAGAAGATGCTGAAGCTTTGAAAAAACAAATAGAAGAAGCAGGTGGT
>CAZHNC010000074.1:0-3167 GCA_964532765.1 uncultured Candidatus Saccharibacteria bacterium
ATTAATAAGACAAAAATTGGATTAGAAGGGGAGAGTTTGGTTATAGATAGATTGATAAAATTAGGTTATGTATTATATAAGAGAAATTATAGAAAAATTGGCCTTGAAATTGATATTATAATGTATAAGTTTTTTAATAATAAAAATCTATTAGACATAAGGGTGATAGAGGTAAAAACCAGAAGAAGTTATCAATTTAACCTAATAGATTTATCTATAGACAAAAAATGGTATATAGTTAAGAAATATTTATATGTAATAAAGGATGAAATATTTTTAAATAATTTAAATACTGATATCTATCTTAATATTAAAGTTGATATTCATTTTGATTTAGCTTTGGTCAAGAAAGATGATTTAAGTATTAAAATGTATAGTTACATTAAGGATGTAAATCTTTTAATTTAATTATATTCATTTATATATTAACCTTGTTATTAATATATAATATGTTATTATAATAAATATTCGGGGCGTGGTGTAACGGCTAACATGCATCACTTGGGCTGATGTGACTCTGGGTTCGAATCCCAGCGCTCCGACCATATGTCTTTTATAAAAAATAAAGAAGACTTTGTTTGTTTAAAGTGTGGTACCCTAAATAAAGGTGATGGTTATACAAATCATTGTTCACAGTGTCTTTGGAGTTTACATGTTGATATAGAACCTGGTGATAGATTAAACAAATGTTGTGGCTTAATGAAGCCAGTGTATATATCCTATACTAATAAGGATAAATATTTGATACATAGATGTCAGAAATGTGATTTCTCAAAGAGGAATATAATTCAAAAAAATGATTCTATTGATACTATGTGCGAGATACAGAAAAATTTAGATAATAGATAATCTATAAAAATATTAAAATAATTAATATTAAATATTATTTTGTACGTATAATATTTAATGTTTTTAATGTCTGTTTTGTATCATTTTCTAATATAGATGTTAATTTATTATTTTTAAATATTTGCATTGATGTTATATCAACTTCTTTGTTTTTTAACATATCTGTAATTAAATTTGAAAAAATATTTGAATTATTGTTATTTATATACAATAATTCATTTTCTAGTATTTTTAATATATGTTTAAGTGTTACTATTCTAACAATTTGTGGTTCATTTTTTTGTATTAAAACACTTGATAAACCTAAAAGGGAATAATTTAAACCCTGAGATATTAACATACCACCTGATGATCCATGATCTATATTTTTTGATCCTGTTACATCCAGTAAACTATCTTCTATATTATCTGTTGGGCTATTGTAAATCTTAGTTATCTTGACATTATCTTTGACTTGCAATAATGGTGTGTATATATTTTTAGATAATATTTTCTCTGCAGGGTATGAGTGTATATATAGATTATCTATATATGGATCATTATATCCAGATATCTTTATTTTTAATTTTTGTTTAAAAGTGTCATATATATTTTTATTTTTTATATCTAAAGGTTTGATTCTTTTGGATTCTAATATTGCAAAATCAAATTCCCCTGTAGATTCTTTATTTTGGTCACCTACTATGTATTTATCATTATTTATGATCCATTGATCTGGTATGTAACGTAATGTTAATGTATGTGTCGTTTTTGTTGGGTTTCCTGTCCTTCCTACACAGGTTTTACTTGAATCTAATAAATGTCTTGCTACATGTGCATTTGTGATAACCGTATTTATGTTATCATCAGGGTTGGATATAAATACACCGCTACCACTTATTGCTTTTACATAAGTTTTTGTCTTTTCTGTACAAAAAATATTTATTAAATATTCAATTATATTTTTGTTTTGTGTTTCAAATATTGAATCTTTTATAATACTTGTATTATTTTTATTTAAATTTAATGGTATTTGATTTGATGTATTTGATGTAGAAGATATATTTATTCCTGATGTTATTTTATTTTTATTTATATGTATATTTTCGTTTGTTTTATTTAAAAAAAATAAAGATAATAAAAAAGTTGATGTACATAATGTTGTTATGTATACTACTTTATAGTTGAATATATTCATTATGTTTGCTATTATAGCATATAAGTAAGCGGGATTGGTTTAGTGGTAGAATACGTCCTTGCCAAGGATGAGACAAGAGTTCGATTCTCTTATCCCGCACATAAAAACAAAAAAACACTTTATTTAAAAGTGTTTTTTGTTTTTTATAATTAATATTTATTATATAGATTAATTATTTAACAGAATCTTTCAATGCTTTTGCTGCACGGAATTTTGGTACATTAGTTGCAGGAACTTTTACAGTTTCACCTGTTTTTGGATTTCTAGCTGTTCTAGCTGCTCTTTTTTTAACAGAGAATATACCTAGACCTGCTATTGAAACTTCATCTCCTTTTTTTAATGTTAATATTATTGAATCAATCATAGTATCAACTACTTGTTCTGCTTGAACTTTTGTTGTTCCTAATAATTCATGTATTTTTTCAACCAATGCTGCTTTATTCATATTTTTATTGTTTTATTTTTTTAGTTTTTTATAAATAATAATAACTAATTCTTTATTACCGGAGTAATATATTAATTTTAGATATAAAATCTATATTTTGCAATAGTTTTTATTAAATAAAAAACTAAAATATTATTATATAACTTTGTCAATTATACCATACTTCTTAGCTTCTTCGGCAGTCATAAAGAAATCTCTATCAGCATCTTTAACTATTTTATCGTATTTTTGACCTGTATTTTTAACTAACATTTTATATAGAGATTCTTTCATTTCCAATATTCTTTTTGTTCTTATTTCTATATCTGAAGCTTGACCTTCATAGCCACCTAAAGGTTGATGTATCATAACTTCAGAGTTTGGTAAGGCTAATCTTTTACCTTTTGCTCCTGCTGATAATATCATAGCACCCATAGATGCAGCCATACCTACACATATTGTAGATACATCATTTTTTATATGATTCATTGTGTCTATTATAGCTAAGCCGTCTACGACTGATCCTCCAGGTGAGTTTATATATAGTTTTATGTCTTTATTTGGATTTTCTGCTGCTAAGAATAATAATTGTGCTATTACTATACTAGCTGTTTGTGAATTAACTTCACCACTTAAAAATATAATATTTTCACGAAGTAGCCTAGAATATATATCATATGCTCTTTCTCCATCTCTTTCTTTTTCAATTACTGTTGG
>CAZHNC010000075.1:0-3151 GCA_964532765.1 uncultured Candidatus Saccharibacteria bacterium
ATCATAGCCCACATAGATCATGGTAAGTCTACACTTGCTGATCGTATGCTTGAAATCACTAAAACTGTTGAAAAAAGAAAAATGACAAATCAGGTTCTTGATGATATGGAACTTGAAAAAGAAAAGGGTATTACTATAAAGATGCGTCCTGTTCGTATGGAATACAATGATTATGTTTTAAATCTTATAGACACACCCGGACATATAGATTTTTCTTATGAGGTATCACGTGCACTTAAGGCCGTTGAAGGTTGTTTGCTTTTAGTTGATGCAACACAAGGTGTACAGGCACAAACTCTTACAACTTTAAATTCAGCCAAAGAGGCAGGTCTTGTGATAATACCAGTTTTATCTAAAGTTGATTCACCGCTCGCACGTCTTGATGATATAAAAAAAGAAGTATCAAAACTTTTAGAATGTGATGAAAAAGATATATTAGAGACATCTGGTAAAACAGGTCAAGGGGTTGATATACTTTTAGATAATATTATAGATAAAATACCAGCTCCAACTTCAGAATTTGATGGTAGAGATCCTAGAGCTTTGATTTTTGATTTTCAATATTCAAATCATAAAGGGGTTATAGTTTATGTTCGTATGATAGATGGTCAAGTCAAAAAAGGTGATGAATTAGTTTTTGCTGCTAGTGGTGAAAAATTTTTTGCACTTGAGGTTGGAATTTTTGCCCCGGAAGAAAGACCTGTAGATATTTTAGAAAAAGGGGCTATTGGGTATATAGTAACAGGTATAAAAAGATCTGGTGTTGCAACCGTTGGAGATACTATTGTTTCTTTTAGAAATAAATTACCAGCGTTGTCTGGGTATATGAAGCCTGCACCTGTTGTATGGGCATCTATATTTCCAGAAGATGCTGATGATTTTGAACTATTAAAACAATCTCTTGGAAAATTATCTTTATCTGACTCATCATATTCTTATGAAGAAGAATCATCTGGGACTATGGGTAGAGGTTTTAGATGTGGTTTTTTAGGTTTACTTCATCTTGAAATAATAACAGAAAGACTTAAAAGAGAATATAATCTTTCTCTTATTATTGCTACTCCAAGTATAACTTATGAAGTCACTTTTAAAGATAAAAGTATTAGAATGATTTATTCACCTTCTTTATTTCCAGAACATGGTCAAGTTTTAAAAGTTAGAGAGCCTTGGATGCAAGTTAAGATTATTTCACCTAGTGCATATTCTGGTAATATTTATACATTACTTTATGATCATGAAGGTGAGTTAATAGATACAGAAAATTTTGGTGATGATAGGTTATCTTTAACTATACTTATACCTCTTCGTGAATTGATGAGAAATTTCTTTGATGAATTAAAATCAGTAACATCTGGTTATGCATCTTTATCTTATGAATTTTTTGAGATGCAAGATGCTGATGTTACTCGTATGGATATACTTGTAGCGGATGAAATAATGGAGGCTTTTACAAGGGTTGTGGCACAGAGAAGATTGGATGAAGAGGCGAATAAAGCAGTTGATAAACTTCATGGTATATTACCAAAACAACTCTTTACAACAAAAATACAAGCTAAAGCTAATGGTCGTATCATAGCATCTCGTACCTTATCAGCTATGAGAAAAGATGTTACAGGTTATTTATATGGTGGTGATATAACTAGAAAGATGAAGCTTTTGGAGAAACAAAAGAAAGGTAAGAAAAAGATGGCTGAGAGAGGAAAAGTTAATATCTCTCATGAAGTTTTTTTGAAAATGATGAAAAATGGATAAATAAAATCCACCATTTTAATAAAAGTAAATGGTGGATTTTATTTATTTATCATCTATTATAAAACCATCAATATATATGAACCTATCATTGCTATAATTATTAAGCCTACAACAATAGCCCATATAAATTGTAATTTTTGACGATGCTTTGGATTTAAAAACATGATATAAATATATCAATAAATGAGAGAATTACAAGAGAGACATAAACGTCAAGAAAATATAAGAAAATTATTGAGTTCTAAATGGACTATGTTTATTACTTTGATAATTTTGATTTTTTTAATTAAAGGTAATATTCGTATTTTTAAAAATTATTTACACATAAGAGAGAAATATAATCAAGATAAGCAGTTTTTAGAAGATTTAAAGAAAAGGGATTTACAATTAAATAAAGATATCGAAAGATTGAATACTGAAGAGGGTTTAGATTATGAAATAAGGAAAAAATTAGATGTTTCAAAAGAAAATGAGAAGATCATAAAAATAATAGATAAAAGATAAATAAATGTTATAATTATAAACCATGAATACAAGTGAAAATATACAAAAAAATAAAATAATTATATATAGTACAGATACTTGCACATATTGTCATCATCTCAAAGATTATTTAAAAGAAAAAGGTTTTGTTTATGAAGATATAAATGTAGGATTAGATGCTGAGCAGGCACAGATTATGATACAAAAAACTGGACAAAGAGGTGTGCCTGTTTCTGATATAGATGGTCAAATAGTTATAGGTTTTGATAAAGATAAAATAGATCAATTGTTAAATATAAAATAATTAATAACAAATAAACAAATAATAAAATAAAAAATGGAAAATTCAAATGAAAATAAAAAAATAGCTTATTTAATGACTATAGTGGTAGTTTTACTATTTTCTATAGTTGCTTATGCTATTTTACAAAATAATAAAAATAAAAAAATACAAAACACAGAAATGTCAAAAAATACACAAGAACAAAATAGTACATCTACTTTAAGAATATCTGAAGCTAAAGATGTTATAGTTATAAATTATTCTGGAAAATTGGAGAATGGTACAGAGTTTGATTCTTCATATAAAAGAGGTCAACCTCTTGTATTTCAAGTTGGTGTTGGACAAGTTATAAAAGGTTGGGATGAAGGACTTATAGGTGTAAAAAGAGGTGATAAAAAACAACTTATCATACCCGCAGATAAAGCTTATGGTAATCAGGAGATAAAAGGGCAAGATGGAAAAGTTATTATTCCTAAAAATTCAACACTTATTTTTGATGTAGAGGTTGTTGAAGTTATATCTGAATCTGATGCTATTCGTATGATGGAGCAACAACAAGCATCACAAGGAACAAGTACACAAAGATAGAGTTTTATGTTTAAAACTGACTCTTGTGTCAGTTGCCATTATAGT
>CAZHNC010000076.1:0-3068 GCA_964532765.1 uncultured Candidatus Saccharibacteria bacterium
ACAAAAATTTGATCTGGGTTTAACCAGACAATTAGTTGAACCGCTATTAACATTTTTTATAGCTGTATTTGTTATAGTTTTTCAACCTGAAATAAGGAAATTTTTCAAATGGATAACTTCAGGTAGAAGAGTTTCTTTTACTAAAGCTTTATCATTACCAGAAAATAATATACAAACAATAGTTAGATCAGTATTTGAGATGGCTAGGAAAAAAGTTGGTGCCATTATAGTCATACCTGGAGAATATCCTTTAGATGATTTACTAGAAGGAGGTTTTCCTTTAAATGGAAAAATATCATTCCCTCTTATATTAAGTATATTTGATTCATCGACCCCTGGTCATGATGGAGCTATACTTATAGAAGGCTCAGAAGTTAAAATGTTTGGCTTACATTTACCTTTAGCTCAAGAATTTAATGAATACAATAGAGTTGGTACAAGACATAGAGCCGGAGCTGGTATAACAGAAAAAACAGATGCTATGGCTATCATAGTTTCAGAAGAAAGAGGTGAAGTTTCGATATCGACAAAAGGTAAATTACAAAAAGTTAAAACCCCAGAAGAATTAGCGGACATAATCTCACATTTTACAGGTGAAGTTAAAAAAGAGATAAATACTGAAAAAGGCTTACTTCATTATTTCTTGATTAAAAATAGTGTATACAAATTATTATCTATAATAATTGCTATAACTTTCTGGTTCTTTGTGGTATATAGATCGGGTATAGTAAAAATAAATTATGATATACCTATAGAATATAGATCAATAGATCAAAACATGACTATAAAAACATCTATTCCAGAATCTGTTAACATAACTATCACAGGAAATAAAAGAGATATAACAAATCTAAAAGAAGATAATATTAAAATCATAGTTGATGCTAGCGGTTTTAGAATAGGTGAAAATGATTTCATTTTAACAAAAGAAAATATACAAACACCATCATATATAGAATTAGGTACTTTTACACCTAAAAATATAAAAGTTAGAACTATAGAAAAAATGAAGGAGGATGATAAATTAAAAATAAATTAATTAAAAAAATAATATTTAAATTTAAATATTATTTTAAACTACCTATATTTATCACATGTTTATAACCCATATTATTTAATATATTTTTTGCAATCTCCGCACGTGAACCAGAAAAACAATAGACTCTTATTTCATCATTATCTTTGGAAATATTGTTTAATATAGTTTTAGATAACTCTGTATTATAATACAAATCTTCTATAGGTAAATTTATAGCATTTTCCTTAAATCCGTCTTCATATTCTTCCTTAGATCTTACATCTATTATATATATCTTTTTCATATATACATGATAACATCAAATCTTTTTTTTACCATCTGCCAGATGATCCGCCACCACCAGATGATCCACCTCCACCCGAAAAACCACCACCAGAGAAACCTCCACCAAAAGATCCGCCAAATCCACCATTACCTTTACCACCTCCACGATTTTTAAAAAACTCTGGATTTTTAGACACAAACATATCAAACAATAAACCTATAATAGTTAATCCAAATGCTATAACAAACCCTGTAATAAGATAAATAATTAAACCAACAATAAAACCTAGGACACCACCTGCCCAATAAGATTTTGATTTTGAAAATATGACAGCAAATATATTGAAAAAGAAAAATAAAAAGAAAAGTATCGGTGGTAAATAATCAATTTTTAAATCTTCATTAAGATTTATACCCTCTTTTTTATCATCATAAACCTGACCACTGTTTATTCTATCTATTATCTGATCAATACTTTTATTTATACCACCTATATAATCTCCATTTCTAAAAGATGTAGCAATCACATCTCTCTGCAATCTACCAGTAAAAACATCTGGTACAATAGGTTCTAAACCATAACCTGTTTCAAATCTATTTTGCCTATCATTTAAAGATATTAAAAATAATAGACCATTATTTTTTTCTTTTTGACCTAAACCATTATCATTGAAAATCTTATATGAATAAGTTTCTATAGTCTCATTTTCTGGTAACTGAGATATGGTAACAACAACTATTTGATTTGTTGTATTTTTATCAAAATCAGATAATTTTTTTTCTAAAATACTTTGTTGATCATCAGGAATTATATTTGCATTATCAATTACATAATTACTAAGCTTAATAGATTCAGCATTTATATTAAAACAAAAAAAGCTGATAAATAAAATAATAAATAATTTTACATAAATCAGCTTTTTCATTTTTTATATTTTAAATATTTAACAAATTTTAATTATATTAATATATATTATACATTAATTACCTAAATCTACTTTAGGAGCTGTACTAGCACCTTCAACGGAATTAAAATATGATTGTTCATTGAAACCAAATATATTAGCAAATATCATACCAGGAAATCTTTTAACATTTAAATTATATGATTTTATAGTATCATTATATTTTTGTCTTTCTACAGCAACCCTATTTTCAGTACCCTCTATTTGAACCATAAGATCTTGAACCAAAATAGACGATTTCAATTCTGGATAATTTTCAGTTATAACCAATAATCTAGCTAAAGACGTTTCCATACCAACAGTTGCTTGTATTTTTTCATCTTGAGTAGAATTTGGATTTGATTTAACACCAGCATATCTGGTTCTAGCATTTGCTATTTCACCAAATACATCTAATTCTTGTTTTAAAGTACCTTTAATAGCATTTACAAGATTTGGAACCAAATCATATCTTCTTTGATATTGATTCTCAACCTGTGACCATTGAGCTGTGTAGACCTCTTTTTGATTCACGAGTGAATTATAAGAAGATACACACCATAAAATTATTGCAGCAAATATTATAGATAAAATTATTATTATTTTTTTCATGTATTGTATTTTAACATCATAATATATCAATAACAACTTAAATAAATTTTTTATACTCTTCTGTAAATTTTCTCATATCATTCATAAGTATTGCATTAGGATTACATTTCAACACCATACCATCAAGATACATCAAACTTCTTATTATATAAAATATCCCTTTCTCGAATATCATAATTTAATTAACAACAAGTTTTATATTTAACATC
>CAZHNC010000077.1:0-3062 GCA_964532765.1 uncultured Candidatus Saccharibacteria bacterium
TCTCTTAACCATTTAGAAAAATATGAGTCTGCTACAGTTAAGCTCCATACTTTTACTCCATAAATCATTCTCTTGTTTGAATATGTCTTTTTGTTTTTAGATATTTTCTTTAAAGGACTTCTTTTTAAAGTTTTAGTTCCACGTTTTAGAAAAGTTTTTTTCATTTGATTATACTCTTATATTATCATACTTTTTAACAAATATGAAATGTCTAAACTTGATTTGTTTATTTATTCGTGCTATTGTGATTATCTATTGGATTTTTATTTGGGAAGATATATAATTATATATGTAGGTGATGTATTGACTACCAATCATCTACAAATTATCTTCTTCTCAAATTATTAGTGAGTATTCGCATGAGATGAAATGGGACATTGTCCCTAGGGTGATGAGAAGACACCTGAAGTCAAAGTTTCATTTCAGTCGAATGCTTTTTAATTTATAAAAACAAATATATGAGATTCAAAGATGCAGAATTTTCAAAACTAGAAGAGAACTTAAAAAAATTAGTAATAGCAAATCATTCAGAAGTAGAAACTCAAAGTAAAAAAATAATTCATAAGTTTAAAAAAGGATTATTCTTGTTTGGAAACACAGGTAGAGGTAAAACTTATTCTCTATACGCAATAAGAAATAATCTTGATAGTGCTGGTAATGTTGATGTATGGGTTGAAACATTATTTAATCTAAAACAAAACTTTAACAGTAATAAAACTAAAGGAAAGATATTAGATGATTTACTTTGGTATGATTATATATTCCTAGATGATGTTGGAGTAGAGAAAGATACAGAATGGTCACAAGAAATATTTTACATGGTTGTTAATAAAATCTATGTAGAAGAAAAAACATTATTCATGTCAACAAACCTTACAGTAGAAGAATTTTCAAATAAATACGGAGATAGAATTATGGATAGACTTACAGAAATTTGTGATTTCTATGAAATGAAAGGTAATAATCTAAGAAAAAATTAAAACTATGGCATCAAATAAAAGAATGTTTAGTAATGAGATAGTTGGCAGTGATGCCTTTCTAGATATGCCAATATCAACACAAGCATTATATTTTCATTTAGGTATGAAAGCCGATGATGATGGTTTTGTTAGTCCTAAATCAATTATGAGAATGGTTGGTGCATGTGAAGATGAATTAAAAGTTCTATTAGCCAAGAGATTTGTTATACAGTTTGAAAGTGGTATTTTTGTGATAAAACACTGGAGAATAAATAATAACAAAATACAGGGAGATAGATACAAAATGACACTATACAAAAATGAATTATCACAGATTTATATCAAGGATAATATGGCTTATACACTTGATTCTACAAAGGGAAAACCAGTTTGTTTACAATCTGTTAACAAGTTGTTAACGCAGAATAGAATAGAAGAGAATAGAATAGATAAGAATAGAATATATAATAATACACACACAAGTAAGAAGTTTGTTAAACCAAACATTGAAGAGGTTAAGTCTTACTGTTCAGAGCGTGGTAATAAAGTTAACCCTCAGAGGTTTATAGACTACTACGAGAGTAATGGGTGGAGAGTAGGTAAAAATCCAATGAAAGATTGGAAAGCATCTATCAGAACTTGGGAACAGAAAGATACAACTAATTCTCCTAAGAATGTTTTAAGAACAAGTGAATCACAGGACATTATCAACAAAATAAAAATACATAGTTAAAACCATGAAAAATGAAGAAACAATATTCACAGACTTAGATGTCTTTGAAATAAATATAAAATCTTGGTTGCTTACAAATGACATCTCTCAATGGTCAAATGTTTACAAGTTTGCTCATGAAAGAAATAAAGAGTTTGGACTTGCCGAGAAGTTAGTAAACGATACTTGTGTTGGTTTGATTAGAAAGTTAGAAGATGAAAGTCTTAAGGCTTTAATTGAAAAAGAAAACATCTTACACCCGATTGAAATAGTTTCTTTACATGAAAGTTCAGAAGAACACATCAAGGGATTGAACGATGAGAAATACGCCACAGGAGTTGAGGAGTTAGACAATGCTTTAGAGGGAGGATTACAAGCCGAGAACCTAGCAGTCATTTCAGGATATACAGGTGAAGGTAAATCTTTGTTTGCTATGAAGATAACATCTCACATGATTAAAAATAATATTCCTTGTCTATGGTTTCAGTTTGAATTACCACCATCAGAGTTTTACAGAAAATATCAAGCTCTAGGAATTACAAGCGACATGCCTATCTATGTTCCTAAAGTTTACACAACAGCGACTATGGATTGGGTTGAAGCTCACATAATTAAATCAAGAGAGAAAGGTGTTAAAGTTGTAGTGTTTGACTTACTTGATTTCTTACAAAGTGGAAAGCGTAGAATACAAGATAAGAATCAAGAAGATGCCGAGATAGTTACGAGATTAAAAATGATTGCAAATAAATACAAGGTTGCGATTATCTTAATGGCTCATGCTAGAAAACCAAGTGGATTTGAAAGAGAACCAACAATCTATGACATACGAGGAACTGGTGCTATTACAGGAATTGCTAACTGGGTGCTTACAGTTTACAGAGTTAAATACGAAACAAAAGGCGAGTATATTAAAGAAAGTAATACAGATTATTCTTTATTCAGTTTACAGAAAAACAGAATCAATGGAAAAGAATTTAACATGTATGGATACTATGAAAATGGTAATTTAATCATGGTAGACCCAGAAGAAGTTATGGAAGAAAAGAAAATAAAAACTGATTGTCATGATAAAGAAACATCACGCAAATTGAGAAAAGAGTTCAAATAGTCTTATTTTATAAGGCTAGAAAGATATCCACATTTTTAATTTGCAAACAATTGACTTTTAATTATGGTTAAAGTAAACTATATATAAGTTAGTCAATCAATACAAATCCACTAACTTGTATAAAATTATGAAAACTCTAAAATTCAAAAACAAAACATTAACAAAACTAGATAAAGACACACTTAACTGTTGGTGTAATTATCTTGATAGTAAAAATATAAAATACACAATATGCAACTAGCACAAATAAACTTTGTAAAAAGTGAACTTAAAAAAAATGGAT
>CAZHNC010000078.1:0-3025 GCA_964532765.1 uncultured Candidatus Saccharibacteria bacterium
AAAAAGAAGATGCTGAAGCTTTGAAAAAACAAATAGAAGAAGCAGGTGGTTCAGTAGAATTAAAATAATAATTACAATATCTATATTATAAAAAACCTTATATATTATAAGGTTTTTTATTTTTTCATTAAAAAATGATATATTTGTATATATGTCCAAAAAAAAGATAATTGCAAAATTAGTAAAAAAACCTATAACAGTTAAAACAAAAACTAAAATTAAAAAGGAGGTTATTGGTATAAAAAGAAATAATGTTAAAAATAAAAATATTTCAAAAAATAATAAAAATATTAATAAAAAAGTAATAAAAAAAATAATAAATTCAAATCCAAAACCTAAAGAATTTATTGTTGATTCTAAAAAAATAACAGATATTCAATTGTTAGAGAATTTTTTAGGTGGTCAAAATAAGGTTAAATTATGGAAAGTCTTTGTTTTAAATACAACAAGAGAGTTTGAGTTAAAGGATTTACTAAAATTAACTAGAATAAAAAAAGATTCACTTATACTAGAATTACGTGATTTGATGAGATTAGGTTTAATAAAGGGTATAAAAAAAGAAAATCATATTCTCTACAAGACAAATATAAATTTTCCTTTATTACAGGAAATAACAGATATAATACTATCAGTTATACCTAGATCTGTAGATAAGATTCTAGAGAAATTAAATTCTTTAAATAAATTGAAAATAGTATTATTATCAGGTTTTTTTACAACTAGTTTAGGTAAACAAAAATCTTTATCAAACTCTTTAAATTCAAATATAGATTTATTATTAGTTTTTGAAAAAATTCCAGATAATGTTGATCTTATTATTTCAGAATTAGAATACAATATAGGTAAAGAATTAAGTTATAGTTCTCTAGATCAAAATGATTTTAAATATAGACATTCAATAGGTGATAAATTAATAAGAGATGTCTTAGATTTTGATCATGTTATAGCTATGGATAAAATATCTTTTTTTAGATAATTATATGTTATAATTTCAATGTATTATCAAGATAATTTTTAATAAATAATTTAAAATAAATAAAAATAAAAAAATATGCCAACACAAATATTTAATTCAGGTTTAGTTGGAAATGCTGTTTCAGAATCATACTTCAGTGTTAAAGAAGCATTATTAGGTTATGGTTTAACTATAGTATTATCAACAATAATCTTTGTTGTTACTTGGATAGCTGCTGATTATTTAGGGAAAATAGTTAAAAAAGTATTTGATAAGATAAATCTAGATACAGCTTTAAAGCAAGCAGGGCTCTCATCTTTGTTAGAAAAAGGTGGTATGAAATTAAACACAGGTTCTTTTTTTGGTGGTTTATTAAAATGGACTATTATCACTGTTATGTTCTTAGCTATATTACAAATGTTAGGTTTAGGTGAAGTATCATTTGTTATAGCTTCTATGATAGCTTTATATTTACCAAAGATACTTATGTCAGTTTTAATAATGCTTGTTGCCTTTATATTGGGTGATTTATTGAAAAAAGTGGTAACAACGGCAGCTGCAAATGCACATCTTTCATCCGCTAAGATGTTAGGTTCACTTACAAAAGTCGCTATTATTATATTTGCTTCATTATCTGCATTAGTTCAACTTGGTATAGCGGTAACACTTATAAATACTATGTTTATAGGTTTTGTTATAGCTGTATCCCTTGCTTCAGGTATAGCTTTCGGTTTAGGTGGTAAAGATATGGCCACAAAGATATTGAATAAAGCAGAAAATGAATTAACTCATAAAAAATAATATAGTCATTGACTTTATTTAAGCATTATGATAGTATTGTATATGTGAGTTTGAGATAGAACGTTAAGTAATTAACTATTATATCTTTGGATTCCAAACGTTTAAAAAACCTACACATTGTGTGGGTTTTTTGTATTTTTATAAAAATATGTAATAATATTAAAGTATTCATTATTATGGTCAACTAGCCACTGCACTCACAATAAAAACGTTTGGAGCCCGCATTAGGCTAGTTGACCATGGGTGTGAATACTACTAATACAAATAAAAAAACAAAAGAAGGGGGTAAAAATAATATTTTAAATTTTCATATAATATCTCTATTTCCTGAGTCTTTTGATTCATATATAGATAAATCTATTATAGGTAGAGCGATAAAGAATAATCTAATTAAAATTAATTTTTATAATCCAAAAGATTTTGCTGAAAAAAATAATGCAGGTATATCCAAGGTGGATGATAGACCATACGGAGGTGGTCCTGGTATGATTATACAAGCTGAACCTATTATAAAATGTATAGATAAAATTTTGTTAAATGAAAATATTTTAAAGAAACAAACTTTAATGGTTTTTTTATCACCACAAGGTGATCAATTTGATACAAATTTTGCTAAAAAAATTTCTAAAAAATATAAAGATATAATAATAATATGTGGTCGTTATGAAGGTATAGATTCTAGAGTTAAAAAAGTTTTTAAGATGATTGATGTGTCTATAGGCCCTTGGGTTACAACGGGTGGTGAGTTACCAGCTTTGATTATGATAGATGTTATATCAAGACAGATTGAGGGTGTATTAGGAAAAATAGAAAGTTTAGAAGAAACACGTATAGCTTCAGATGAGATGTACACAAGACCTGAAGTTTTGATATATAATAAAAAAAAATACAAAGTACCTAAAGTTTTATTATCAGGAAATCATAAAGAGATAGAAAATTGGAGGGCTAAAAGATTATCTAAATAATCACTTAAAAACCTTTATTATTCAATGATATTTTATCCACATTTCATATATAAAATATTATGTTTGTTAAATGCTTGACTTTATTTTCATTTCGAGTATAATAGACGACCATACAGTATGATAATAAATCAAAGAAAAAATACGGATATAAAACCAAAGCAATAGCTAAAAGTTTAATGTCCGTTTTTATCTGAAAACGGATCTTTCTTTGCAAATTGAAAATTACAAACCATCACATAAAGCAAATTATTGAGTAAATGATTTGGCAACAAGAAATTCTCAGGAACGCCTCTTGTTGAAAAAT
>CAZHNC010000079.1:0-3002 GCA_964532765.1 uncultured Candidatus Saccharibacteria bacterium
ATTCCGAACATCCTCCCATGCGCGGAATCAGAAAAATCACCTTATAAAACAAGGTGATTTTTGTTTACCTTAAAATAATTTCAGGTTATTGCTTGTTATTGACAAACAAATTATATTATGATAAAATTATATTTAATCTGTTTGGATGAACCACTCAGATAAATAAACGAAAGGAAGCTAATGATAGTCATTAACAAACTCAATTCAGCGGGCTACCCGCTCAACCCAAACTCGATTTTCATTGCAATACAGCAAAAATACCTCCCACCCCTTGAACAATTGAGAGCCATCGAGCCATTTTCCTACCCCGAATTTATTTTTCCAGTAAGATGCTTTGGCTACTGGGAAAATCTCGTTGGATTCATCTCGGAAGTTCGAGAGTTTACGGACGGCACAGTGGTTAAGTTCCCACAAAATCTACAAAAGTCTATGCTCAAATGGACCGATGCAGTGTTGTGGATTCCCCATCGTGGGACCGCTGGTATTCTGTGAGTTGAAAATGAATGAGTTTTTAGGCGGAGAAGGTCATCACACCTTCTCCGCCTTTCTGTTTTTATGATTTTTACATTTATAAATAATTCTTTATCTGAATATAATTCCATCATTTTTCGTATAGCTTGTATATAAGCCTGTATAACATACACATCTTCATCTAAACCTTGTTCTTTACATGAAAGTACTACTTTATCCCAATCAATATAATTATCTGCATGAAAAATTTGCATACTCTGGGGTAAATTAAATTTTTCCAGAAAATTAAGCAAGGTCGTCTTACCTACACCGGGATGACCTATGATTAAAATGAGTTTTTTGTTTTGTAACAGTAATACATCTGATAACACTTTTAATTTTCCATCTATAATATTAAAACATTCTTAAATGATATCATATTCAGTTTTTTACCCAACCTCAAAAGTTTGGTAAAAAGGTAACTCGAGGAATATTTAATGAAAAGCTTTATCTTTATTTAGATGAAGTTTTTTTGTATATCAAGTATAAAAAATATATAATATAAATATGAAAAATAAACAAAAAGGATTTATAATCCCAGCAATGATTACCATTGTATTAATCTTAACTGTAGGTGGTGGATATTATGTATATCTTGAAAATAAAAAAATAAATAAAGTCGAAACAGATAACACAGAAACAAATACACAGTCAATCTCGACAAACACTATCAATAAGAATAAGGATCAAGATAGTAATGATACTGTATCAATAAATAAAAATACAGAGAGTTCAACATCATCCACACCTGAATCTCAAAAAATCTCACCTATATCAAATATAAATTCTACCACCACAGTAACAAAAAAAACTTGTTCTGATTCAAAATGTTTTACAGATTCAATTAACCTATGTTCCCCAGCCAACTATCAAACAAAATCCCAGAATGAACTTATGGGTTCAAATATTAAGACTGAAATATTATTCAATCTTTCAAAATCAAACAATAATTGTTTATTGGAATTGAAATTGATCTCATACAATATATCAGCTACACAAGAATTACTTGATAGTATGAAAAGTGCGGAGATAATTGGCCCTAGCCCGACTGAGATTTATCCAAAATTAAACAAAGAAATGCAAGATAATTATGTTGGTAAAAGTGGAATATGCGATATAACAGGTAATAAAAAAGATATTATTGATTTATTTAAAACCAATAATCAATCTATGTTAATAATCGATCCCGATTACAAAACATGTTCAGGTAAACTTTTCGTTAAATATAAAGATAATATTATTTAAAATCTTACCTAACTTTAAAAGTTCGGTAAAAAGGTAACTAAAGGAGTATGTGAAAATAACCCTAATTGTATGGGTTATTTTTTATTTATAACACAATAAGATTATAATGAATGAGAATCATATTTATACAAACCCTTTCTCATATTTTCAAGAAACGGAAGATTATGAGAATCTTGAGAGCCTCTATTTTGACGATATTACTCTATTGCATCCAGTAATTAATTATAATTATTTTGATGACATATCTAAATTTATTTATAATTGATTAAGATTTTATATCTTCAATTAATTCATTAAATGATTCCAAAATAAAATGATTTCGATCTTTAAAGCTAGTAAAAGTAGCTTCTGGTAATTCATTTTTATATTTTGCAAGATGACTGTGTGGAACAATAAAATCATCCTCACTATAATAGAAATAAATATTTCCAGCCTGTCTTGAAAACTTTTCTAATGACACATTGCGAGTGAATGAAAATAAAGGTTCATTATCTATCCCCTCTTGATCAAACGGTGTTCCGACCAATAGTGTTTTTTTAATCTTCTTTGAGATATCATTTTCAGATAAATACTTGACTAAAAATAAAGCTCCAAGCGAATAGCCTATCAAAATCACTCCATCATTTACAGAATAAAGTAATTTTTCAAATACCACCTTCCATTCAGAATATTCAGCAGTTTGTTTATTTGGCATTTGTGGAGTGTATACAACAAAATTATCTCCAAGATCTTGATATAGATTATTCTTCCAATCCCTTTTCTGTTCTAACCATTCTAATTTAAAAGATTTTTTTTTAAGAATTTCAATATAATTTTCACGACTGCTACCAGGAGTACCTCCATGAATTAATAAAACTTGTTGTTTTGTCTTCATATTATATATATTAACAAAATTTTTTATCTTAACAATCTTTCTAATGGAGATCTATAACTATTTTTTAGATGATTACCAGATTTGTAATTGGATTAATAGTAGAAAAAATCAAATCAAAAAAACATAATATGGTTCGAACGCCTCTATACACAGAGAATGTGAAAACAACCTAATTTCAAAGGGTTGTTTTTCGTTACCTTGTAGAATTCAAGAACCTTAAATTTACACAATTAATATGACATGTTATTATAAAAAAGTCAGTAACATAAAAAGAAAGAAACCTTACCAATGAAAACAAGATCACTATTGAAATCAATCGATCAGAAATGCGATGATTATGTTTCTAAATTCTACAACAATTTAACAGTATTAT
>CAZHNC010000080.1:0-2848 GCA_964532765.1 uncultured Candidatus Saccharibacteria bacterium
CATTTTTGTTTTCTTTTTGTATATATCTTTGTAATTCTTCAGCTTTAGCTTTTGTCTTTGTATGAGCATCTTGATCTGACTCTGATTTTGTTTCAAATATACCTATCTTACCATCCTCGAATTGAACTATATAATCAGGGTAAAATGTATGAGTAGTATCTTCCTCATCCTTATTATCATATTCATATTTTATACCAAAATAATCTTTACGATTTACACCGTTTTTATACCACCATTTTACTTTTTTAGAATTATCTAAAGTTTTTTCAAATTCTTTTTCAGGATTTGAGCGGTTTTTATCTAGATAACATGGGGTTAATATGTATTTATTATAATCTATTTCTTCTACTATTTGAGAGTTAAAATAATCCTTAATAGGTATTTCAAAGACGATATTCTTTTCTGTATCTTCTTTAGCTTTTTGTTTTTTAACTTTTGAATACTCTTGTACAGCTCTGATAAATATAGGTTCTATTTTAGTTCTATTTAATATAAGCAAAGATTGTGATGAAATGAAGTTGTCTTTTATAATTTCTGGTCCGAATAGATTTTTGCACAACAAAAACCAAGCTACATTCATAGATGGTACAGATCGGGCAATATTCGTGAATGGAGCCATCATATTTTTTAATAAACCTTTTGATGTAATTTCTATTTGCCTATCACTAACATTTAAAGTCTCATAATCATCATCTTCTAGTGGTGTGTCATATTTATCTATTGCACTTATCTCAACCATAATATCAGATATAACATTATGATATAAACCTTCTCTATCAAATCTCCAATTATCTTTTTTTAATTTATTTACATTTTTGTCATAATCACCTGATTTTAAACCTAATTCTTCTATAAATTGATTCAATAAAACTGGTTTGAAATCTGATTTTATATCTTGATAATCGGCACGTTCTTTATAAAAAGAATTCAATAATATATTTTTATATTTATCTTTTCTTATTGCAGGTAAATCACCTAATATTTTAGGGTTATAATTTTCTATGTCAAAAGTTACTTCATCAGAATTTACATATACATAAGCTTTGTTTAAAGATTCTATTTCATAATGTTTTTGTTCTGGTGTTCGAAGTATTCTACCTAAGACTTGTATTTCAAATACTTCGCTTTTTATTTCTCTGAATTTTAAGAGTATTTGAGCACGTGGACAATCCCAACCTACAGCAACAGCTTGTTTGAAGATAAGGTAATCTTGCACTCCATCGTTTCTACTTATATCTTCTATATTTCTTTCTTTTATATCTTTTTCATTTAACCATATAGCCAGTTTTTCATCTCCTTCTGATATACCTTTTTCTTTCTTTAGAAAATCTAAAACCATCTCTTTAACAGAATCACCATTTCCACTGTTTGGTAGTTGTATTATCAATAATGGGTTTATATCTATATTATTTTCTTTATATGTCTTTAATAATTCCTCTCTTTTATTTACAGCTGTTCGTAGAATGGTTTGATCACTGTCATCTTTTTTGAATAATACAAAATCTGAATTAACTAATATCTGATCTTTAATCATTTCTTCATCTATAACATCTTGTGCATCTATTTCTTCAATCCATCCATTATTTTTTACAATATCTTCACCCGATAATTTGATAGCAGGTGTTGCAGAAACTTCTATAACTACATTCGGTTTTATTAAATCTATAATTTCATTACTTCGACTTGAATCTGCGTGACTCCTTGATTCATCTATGATCAAAATAATTTTTCTATTTATAGAGTTAGTATTATCCAACATCTCACGAAAGTTAACGTAATCGCCATCTTTCATTACTATACTTTTCCACTCTTGAGTTTTATTATCTTTTACTCTTATTTTATTCCAACTTGAAACCAATACGGAATCTTTTAGTAACTCATATTGAGCGGTACCAAAAACATCTTCAATACTTTCTATTTTTATATTTTCCCCTATATTTTTTTGTAATGATATTTTACTTTGATTATGTAAATCACCTGTACCGATAGATAGCCATAAAAAAGTAAAATCTATATTTTTATATTCTTTATTTTCTTTTATTAAATTTTCTATAACACCCGCCATCATAACAGTTTTACCTGAACCTGTTGGTGCTTTAAAAGTTATCACTCTTCTCTTATTGTCTTCATATGATAAAAATGAAAAAGTTTTATCTTTAATATTATTAACAGCTTTTTGTTGATATTCTTTGAGAGTAAATTTCATATTTTCTTTATTATTCTTTCTATTATCGAAATAATTATATCTATAATTAATTTTTTATTTTTCATATATTTAATTTATATTTGGCATTTCTTGTATATTTACATCTTTCCAATCTTTTAATTTTTCTATTGTTTCTTTAGGGTTTGAAAATGAAAATATATAAGCTGATTTTGTTCCAGCAAATTTTTCTAAATCTTTATACATCTTATCTAAATCAGAATCATCAAGATCATGATAAATACCTATACCACCTGTTACATTTTTAATTATTTTATATGATGGTTTTGTAATATCTATATCAAAAGCATTTTCTTTAAAAGAGATAATGTCTGTAGAATTCTGAGCAAGATTAAATTTCATATTATCTTCATGCTGAACCTTATCTATAAAATCACATTTTAAGTATTCAAGGTTTCCACCGAGACCTTCAACTTTTTCTCCTTTTTTATTTTTATAACCATTCATTACCCTTTTTAATCTTTCATAAGTTATTTTTTCAGCAATCTTATGTTCACTTTTTTCATCACCATTATTTGTAACCAAGATAAATTGACGATTACCACCATCTTCTTTATTGAGTTCAAGTACCGCATGCCCTGTGGTCCCGGAGCCGGCGAAGAAGTCGAGGATGATGGCGTTTTT
>CAZHNC010000081.1:0-2829 GCA_964532765.1 uncultured Candidatus Saccharibacteria bacterium
TAGAAAAAATCTTCAAAGACTCACTCCATAAACTAAACCCTGAAGTTCCTGAATCTGCTCGTGTTGAAGCTTATAACAAAGTCCTCCATCTTGGATCACAAGATATCATGGTCAACAATGAACAATTTCACACCTATCTCACAAATGGTATTGAAGTTGAATATTTTAAAGATGGTATTAGTAAAGGTATTCAAGTCAATCTCTTAGATGTTAAAAATATTTCCAATAATGATTTTCGTGCAGTAAATCAACTCGTTGTAAAAGAGAACAACAATGAAAAAAGATTGGATGTTGTTATATATGTAAATGGTTTACCTTTGGTATTAATTGAGCTTAAAAATGCAGCTGATGAAGGGGCTGATATTGGAAAGGCTTATACTCAAATTCAAAACTATAAAAAAGCTATACCAAGTATTTTTAACTATAATGCTCTTTGTGTTATATCTGACGGTATAGATGCTAGGGTTGGGTCTTTATCTTCAAACTTCGGCCGTTATCTTGTATGGAAATCTCCTATAAAAAGTGAAAATGGTAAAATACCTGAATTTCAAATATTAGCTGAAAAACTTTTAAATCAAGAAACTTTAATAAAACTTATTAGATATAATACGGTTTTTGAACGAGAAGAAATAAAAGATGAAAAAACTGGAATCTTATCTCAAATCAAGATTAAAAAAGTCGCAGCCTATCATCAATACTATGCTGTTGAAAAAGCTGTACAACAGACACTCAGAGCTACACATGAAGAAGGTGATAGAAAAATAGGTGTTGTATGGCATACACAAGGAAGTGGTAAATCTCTTTCTATGGTTTTTTATACTGGTCAAATAGTTGTTGAACCTGAAATGCAAAACCCTACCGTAGTTATACTTACAGATAGAAATGATTTAGATGATCAATTATTTGAAACTTTTGGTAATTGTGTTTCTTTACTTAGACAAAAACCTGTACAAGCAGAAAATAGAGATCATTTAAAAGAATTATTAAAAGTTATTGGTGGTGGAATAGTATTTACAACGATACAGAAATTTTACCCAGAAAAAGGATCAAATGTTTTTGATACTTTATCTGATAGAAAAAATATTGTAGTTGTTGCTGATGAAGCACATAGAAGTCAATATGGTTTTACTGCGAAAGTTGTAGAAAATGAAGAAGGTTCAGATATAAGATATGGTAATGCAAAATATCTAAGAGATGCATTACCAAATGCTTCTTTTATAGGTTTTACAGGTACACCTATAGAGAAAGAAGATAAAGATACTAAAAAAGTTTTGGTGAATATATAGATGTTTATGATATACAGCAGGCTGTTAAAGACGGTGCAACTGTTCCCATGGATTATGAAAGTCGTCTTATAAAGATTAAGATGAATGAATCTGTGTCAAATCAAATCGATGACATGATTGATGATTTAGAGGATGCAACAGAAGAACAAAAAGAAAAATCTAAAAAAAGAAATGCTCAAATAGATGCTATTGTTGGACATCCTGAAAGAATAAAAGATATAGCAAAAGATATAGTTTTTCATTTTGAACAAAAGAAAGAGTATTTTGAAGGTAAAGCGATGATTGTTACAATGACAAGAAAAATTGCTGTAGATTTGTATAATCAAATAATACAAATCAGACCAGAATGGCACAATGATGATTTAATGAAGGGTCACATAAAAGTTGTCATGACCAGTTCAAGTGATGACCCAGAAAGTTTTCAACCACATAATACTTCTAAAGAAGATAGAAAAAAACTAGCAATCAGATTAAAAGATCCTCATGATGAATTAGAGATGGTTATTGTTCAGTCTATGTGGTTAACTGGATTTGATGCGCCTATTTTAAACACAATGTATATAGATAAAAAAATGCAAGGAGCAAATCTTATGCAGGCTATAGCACGTGTTAATAGACAATATAAAGATAAACCTTCTGGTCTTATAGTTGATTATATTGGTATAGGTCAAGATTTACGTAACGCTATGTTAGTTTATACCCAAAGTGGTGGTGAGGGTGAGGCTGTACACGATATTTCAGAAAATATAGCCGTGTTAAAAACAAAATTTGAAATAGTTGAACAGATGTTTTATGGATATGATTATAAAAAATATTTTTCAGTTGATACAAAAGAAAAATTACAAATACTTTTAGGTGCCCAAAACTTTATTCTAAGAGATGAAAAATTAAAAGATAGATTTATAGGTGAGTTATCTGTTCTATCAAAACTTTTTGTAATGTCTATACCTTCATTTGAGGCTGAGAAACTTAAAAATGAAATAGCATTTTTCCAGGCTGTAAAATCAAGGATAAATAAATTCTATTCTGTTGGAGGGGTTTTAACTGATAGGCAAGTGGATACAGCTATAAAACAGATAGTTGATGAAGCACTTTCAAGTGATGGTGTTATAGATGTATTTGAAGCTGCTGGAATAAAATCACCCTCATTAGATATACTTTCTGATGAATTTTTGTTAGAGGTTAAAAATATGCAACATAAAAATATTGCATTTGAATTATTAAGAAAACTTTTAAATGATGAAGTTAAAACAAGAAAACAAAGTAGTCTTGTGCAAGGAAAAAGATTTTCTGAAATGCTTTCAAATGTTATTAAAAGATATCATAATAATCAAATAGATACAGCTAAGGTTATTGAAGAACTTTCTGAAATTGCAAAAGAGATGAAAAAAGAAGATACTAAAGCTTCAGAACTAGGACTTACTCAAGATGAATACGCTTTTTATACAATTCTAGCAGAAAATGATTCTACAAAATTTTTAGATGATCATAATATGAAAGAACTTATACACACTATTGTTGATATAGTTAGAAAAAATGCAAC
>CAZHNC010000082.1:0-2799 GCA_964532765.1 uncultured Candidatus Saccharibacteria bacterium
ATGGTATGAAACTGCGTATTTTGGCTGGGTTAAATTCGAATTAGATGCAAGTAAATTAGCTGTATTCGATAAGTTTGTAAAAGAACTTGAAAATACATTAAGATATCTTATTGTTAAAACAGTAAGAGAGAATACACTTGTAGCAAAAGAGATTATCGCCACTCAAGATGATGTATTGAAGGAAATAGACATAGAATCTACAACAGCAACTGATGAGGTTGAAGATACAGATGTTTTAGATGAAGAGACTGTTTTAGAAACTGAGGAAAAATAATTTTTCCGTATAGCTTTATTAGTATGTAAGTGCGGTTACCAATAGGTAAACTTTTATAAACATACAATTATAAACTAAATAAAAAAACAAAATTATGTACATAAACAAGGTAATATTATATGGAAATTTAACCAAAGATCCAGAATTAAAATCTCTACCATCAGGTATGCATGTTAATTCTTTTTCTGTGGCTACAAATAGATCAACAAAAGATGCTACTGGTAACAAAAAAGATGTTCCAGAATATCATAATGTTGTAGCTTTTGGTAAACAAGCTGAAATCATACATCAATATGTTAAAAAGGGTAATCCTATATATATTGAAGGTAGAATACAAACCAGAAGTTGGGATGGTCAAGATGGAAAGAAAAATTATAGAACTGAGATAATATTGGAAAATTTCCAATTTGGTCCAAAATCAGGATCTTCAACTTCAAATAATTCTTCATTTCAATCATCATCACAATCATCAAATTCAGCAGATGATCAATCAATACCAGATGCGGGTGATGTTCAATACCCAGATGAAGATATAAACCCAGAAGATATACCTTTTTAAGAACATAAATTTTATTAAAAATTAAAAGATAAATTAAAATATAAATATATGTCAAAAAAGTGTTATTTTACAGAACATAATATCAAACATATTGACTATAAAGATACAGAATTATTAAACAAATTTGTTAATAAATACGGTAGAATTATAGGCAGAAAGAGATCAGGTGTTACTGCTCAAAATCAAAGAAAACTAGCTTTAGCTATCAAAAGATCAAGATATATGGCATTGACTCCATATATAAATCTAGGATAGGGTAAAGTTTGATTAAAGATTAAACAAAAACTACTCGAGAGGGTAGTTTTTGTTTTAAACGTAAACTCTGTAACTCTGAATTAAGATGTCTTATAAAGTTGAATAAAAAATACCTATCCTGGTTGGGGATAGGTATTTTTTAAGAAACTTTCTTATACCTCCTTCAATTGTTCTCTTATCTCTTTTAATATTTTATTTTTAACTTCTTTATTATCTTTATCTTTTAAGAATTGTCTTGTTGCATCATATCCACGTCCTAGTTTAATATCTCCGTAAGCGTATGATGAACCACTTTTTTGTATGATTTTCATCTTTTCACCAAGTGCTATAATCTCACCTTCGAGTGATATACCTTCATTGTACATAAGATCAAATTCTGTTTGTTTGAATGGGGCAGCGACTTTGTTTTTAACAACTTTGACACGAACTCTACCTCCCATAATATCTTCACCTTTTTTAATCTGAGCTATACGACGTATATCAAGTCTAACAGATGTGTAAAACTTTAAAGCTTTTCCTCCGGGTGTTGTTTCTGGGTTACCAAACATAACACCTATTTGCATACGTATTTGATTTATGAAGATAACTATAGTGCCACTTTTTGCGGTAATGGCTGTAAGTTTTCTAAGAGCTTGTGACATAAGTCTGGCTTGTTTACCTACATGATGAGCACCCATATCTCCCTCGATCTCATCTTTAGGGGTAAGGGCAGCAACAGAATCAACTACCACGACATCAATTTTACCACTTCTAACAAGACTTTCTGTTATCTCTAAAGCTTGTTCACCAGCATCTGGTTGAGATATGAGGAGATTGTTTATATTTACACCTAGTTTTGCTGCATAATCTGGATCCATAGCATGTTCTGCATCTATATATGCACATACACCACCTTTTTTTTGAGATTCTGCTATAACATGCAGAGCGAGTGTTGTTTTACCTGATGATTCTGGTCCGAATATTTCAACTATTCTACCTTTTGGTAAACCACCAACTCCAAGTGCTGCATCCAATCCTATGGAACCAGTTGAGACTACATCTACATTCAATTTAGGTTTTTCACCTAATTTCATTATAGATTCATCACCAAAACGGCTTTTTATCTCAGCTATAGTATCTGATATAGAAGAATCTTCATCTTTTGAACCTTTACTATTTTTCTTTGATCCTTTTTTTGATTTTGAACTTTTTTCATCATCAGAATCTGATTCAGTGTTTTCATTCAGTTCATCATTTTCTAATAATTCTTCCAAATCAGTATTTTGTTTTTTTGCCATATTTTTATTTTCTTATATGTTTTATTTATTTTGCTAATGATAATTTATTATTACTATCAGTATAGTATATACTAATATCTTTCTTGACTTCTTTACCAAATTTATCTACGGATTTTATAGTTATTAAGTTTTGACCAGGGTAGAGAAGTATATTTTGTTCAAAATACCCCTTCGTATCCATATATATATTTCTATCACCAATGATTAAACTATAAACATTTTTAGTTTGACCTGATATTTTGTATATATTTTTATCTGTTTTTACATCATTACAATCTTCATCATTGCCACAGTTTATTGTCATATCTGGTCCACTTATGACTTTTCTGAGCTCAAATATTGTTAATGAAGATATACTTAATAATCCAAATATTAATAAAAATATTTTTATTTTGGTTTTACCATCTGTATATCCAAGTGTCATATTATAATAT
>CAZHNC010000083.1:0-2771 GCA_964532765.1 uncultured Candidatus Saccharibacteria bacterium
GACATAGGTATTCTACCGTTATTATTTAAAGCATATATAGCTAAAGCCTTTTCCACATTTTTCATCTCTGCCAATCTTTCTGCATCTCTCGCCTGTGCCCTAGCAGAAGAAAGTGAAGCTAACACTATACTTGAAAGTATACCTATGATAGCAATCACCACCAAAAGCTCTATCAAAGTAAAACCTTTATTATTATTTAATTTATTTTTAATTTTATTTTTAATTTTCATATTTTTTATTAAATCAATTTATTTTTCATATATCATCAAAAGTAATTATCTCAATAAGGCAGGATCTATAACAGCGGGCGTTATCTGTGTTGAACTTCTAAATAAGAAGAAGCTAATAACTAAACACAAAATTATAAAAACCAATAATAAAATCTGTGCCTGTTGTTCATTTTTTACTATCTTTTTATTTATAAGAAAAGATATAATCTTATCAGAAAAACTTGTTTTAAGATTTGAATCATTGTATTTTGTTTTAAAATTTGATTCTTCAAATGAAATATTTGTTTCTTGATTTATCATGTTCATATTATACCTTATTACATAAAAAAAATAAAATTTTTATGATATTATATTAATTATGAATATAAGAAAAATTTTCCAAAAGAAAAAAGAAGTTAAATTTTTATGTGTTGGTGACATGGTGGCAGATGCTTTTATACAACTAAAACAAGCTGAAGTAACTGAAAACATAAATCATGATCACAAAAAAATCTGTATGGCTTTTGGAGAAAAAATACCCTTTGAATCAGTAACAGAAATCTTTGGTGTTGGTAATAGTGCAAATGCATCTATATCATTATCAAGACTTGGTATAAAATCTTTTTTATTGACACATACAGGAGATGATTTTTATGGTAATAAAAATAAAGAAGTATTAGAAAAAGAAAAAGTGAATATTGATTTACTTACTAGAGAAAAAAATAAGAGATCAAATTATCATTACGTTTTATGGTTTAATTCAGAAAGAACTATATTAATAAATCATGAAAAATATGATTATAGAATACCTAAAAAATTAAAAAATAAAAACATAAAACCTGATTTTATATATATAAGTTCTCTAGGTGAGAATACTTTAGAATTTCATAACGAATTAAATAATTATTTAAATGAAAATCCAAATATAAGAGTAATATTTCAGCCGGGAACTTTTCAAATGAAATTTGGTATTGAAAAATTAAAATATATATATGAAAGGACTGAATTTTTCTTCTGTAACAGAGAGGAGTCTATGAATATATTAAATACTGAAAATAATGATATTAAATTTTTATTAAATGGTTTAAAAAAACTAGGTATAAAATTACCAGTAATAACAGACGGTCCAAAAGGATCATATACATATGATGAAGATAATAATGTTATATATATGCCAATATATCCAGACATAAAATCACCTTTAGAGAGAACGGGTGCAGGTGATGCTTTTGCTTCAACTTTCTCAGCCGCTAAAGCCTTAGGTAAGGATAATAAAACAGCACTCATGTGGGGATCAATAAACTCAATGTCAGTATGTCAATACATAGGTGCACAAGCTGGTTTATTATCTTTAGATAAAATAGAAGAATATTTAAAAAATAAATCCGAAGATTGGAATGCACAAATAATCTAGAAAAATTATATAAAAATCAAAAAACTACAGACAAGCTTTTATAATATCCGAAGTATCCATATTATAATATTTGATTAATTGTTCTGGTTTACCTGATTGCCCAAATTTATCTTTAACACCTATACGATGGATTATTTTTGCATACTTTTCAGATACAGCTTCGCATATAGCTGAACCAAAACCACCTGCTATTTGATGCTCCTCTACTGTAATTATTTTATCTGATAATTCTGTGTATTTATATAAAGTATCAATATCCAGAGGTTTTATTGTATGAAAATTTATAACTACAATTTTTTTATTATATTTTGATTCCAATTCCTTCGCAGCAAGTAAAGCATTATAAGTTAATGCACCTGTAGAACATATCAGAATATCAAACTTTTTTGATACATTATTCATAGTCTCATACAAAACATTTGCCTTACCTATAACAAAAGGAGTTTCATCTGTTGTTATAATAGGAGTTTTTTCTCGAGCTAGTCTTATATAAACAGGAGTCTTTTGATTTGTATCGAATGCTGCTAAAGTTGCTTTTTTTGCTTCTATGTAATCACATGGTGATATAACTGTCATATTAGGTATAATACGCATCAATGCTATATCTTCTATGGCTTGATGTGTTCCACCATCTGGACCAACAGAAACACCTGCATGAGAACCAGCTATTATAACCTTTCTATCATTATAACAAATAGTTGTTCTGATTTGTTCCCAATTTCTCCCTGGAGAAAACATTGCATATGAAGTAATTGCTGGTACTTTACCTTGTGCTGCCATACCAGAAGCTACAGAAGCTAGATTTTGTTCTGACACACCTATTTCTATAAATCTTTCTGGAAATCTATCACGAAATAAATACATGTATGTTGATTCTGTTAAATCAGCAGATAAACCAACAATATTTTTATTATTTTCCCCGGCAATAAGTAAACCTTCACCAAAACCTTTTCTTATAGGTGTCTGATCTATATCATTTATATCTAAAAATATTTTTGGATTTAACATATTCATATGCAAATTATTATAACATAGCAAATAAAAAATTCTCGAATTTTTTATTTATAAAAATTGAGAATTTTTTAATTTTATTTGTGCGCCTGCTTGGATTCGAACCAAGGACCTTTCGAGTATCAGTCGAATGCTCT
>CAZHNC010000084.1:0-2676 GCA_964532765.1 uncultured Candidatus Saccharibacteria bacterium
AATAATACAAAAGAATGTTTATTGGAAATGATTAATCAAGCATTTAAAATATTGAAAATAAAATAATAAACCTTCAAGAAAAAAAACTGTTTATATGAAAAAATATAAACTCTTTTTTTGGGTTTGATGATATAATATTATTATGAAAAAAATATTGATTGTAACAGCACATCCTTCATCAAAAGGTTTTACTCATAGTATAGCTTTATCCTTCAAAGAAGGAGCTGAGTCTGTTGGTCATAAGGTGGAAGTGTTGGATTTGTATAAAACTGATCTACAAATACCTTTTTTAAGTTTTGAAAATAAAGATGATATGAGAAATCTGAGTGACCATGTTAAGTTGTTGCAAGGTAAGATTACTGATTGTACAGATATGGTATTTGTTCATCCTATATGGTGGATGGGTACTCCAGCTATAATGAAAAATTTCTTTGATAATGTTTTTACATCACATTTTGCATTTCAGTATATAGGTGGTAAACCCGTTGGCTTACTTAAAGATAAAAATGCATATGTATTTTTTACATCTGATGGAAATATGTGGTGGTTTAAATTAGCAATATTTATATTGAAACCTATAAAATTTTTCTGGTCTATGGGTCTATTACATTTTTGTGGTTTAAAACATAAGGATATGTTGATTTTTGATAGAAGTTTTAAAAAATCTGATAAAGATAGAATCTGTTTTTTGAATAAAGTTAAAAAGATAGGTAAGTCTATTTAATTTACTTTTATATAAAATTATTTTACAGTATTTATTAATTTTGAAAATATACAATATATCATATATGATATATTGTATATGGCTAAAAATATAAAAAATGAAACAAATAAACATCTTGGTTTTTTTATCAAAAAACTTAGAGAAGATAGAGGGTTAACACAAAATGATTTTGCAAAACTTTTAAAAACTTCACAAAGTGCTGTAGCTCGTATGGAAAATGGTGGTCAAAATATGACTACTGAAGAATTGAATAAAATCAGTGAAGCTTTAGGTAGAAAGGTTTTAACAATATCTGACTCTATAGATGTTGAAATACATGGTGGTAAAAAATTATCTGGTACCATAGATACAAATACTTCTAAAAATGGAGCTCTTGGGCTTATATGTGCATCTCTTTTGAATAAAGGAAAAACAAGATTGCATGGTATACCTCGTATAGAAGAAGTACAAAGAATAATAGAGCTTATGGAAAGTTTAGGAATATCTATAAAATGGATAGAAAAAAATACTCTTGAGATAATAGTTCCTAAAAAATTAAAAATACATAATCTTGATCAAAATGCAGCAGGTAAAATAAGATCAGGTCTTATGATTATTGGACCTCTTTTACATCTTGAAAAAGAATTTAAACTTCCACATGCTGGAGGGTGTAAAATGGGACAAAGAACTATATCGGCTCATAGATATGGATTAGAGGATCTTGGTGCGAAGATAGATACTAAGGCCGATCATTATCATATAAAATCTGGAAAATTAAAATCAGCACATATTATTATGTCTGAATCTAGTGATACAGCAGCAGAAAATCTTGTTATGGCTGCTGCACTTATAAAAGGAAAAACTACCATACAATTCGCACCACCAAATTATCAAGTTCAAGAAGTTTGTTTTTTCTTAGAGAAACTTGGGGTTAAAATAGAGGGTATAGGAACTACTACTATGACAGTTCATGGTGTTGATGAAATAGATATGGATATTGATTATTATAACAGTGAAGACCCTACGGAATCTATGATGTTTATTTCAGCTGCTATAGTTACAGAATCGACTTTGAAAATAAATAGATGTCCTATAGATTTTTTGGCACTTGAAATGTTTAAACTTAAAAAAATGGGATTGAAATATAAACAAAGTGAAGTGTATTATGCTTTAAATGGTAGGACAAAGCTTGTTGATATAACAATATATCCTTCAAAACTTATAGCACCTATAGATAAGATAGCTGCACAACCTTATCCTGGTATAAACACAGATAATCTTCCATTTTTTGTACCTATAGCAACTCAAGCTAAAGGTATAACTTTGATACATGATTGGATGTGGGAAAATAGGGCAATATATTTTACAGAGCTTAATAGACTTGGTGCAAATATAAATTTAGCTGATCCACATAGAGTTTTTATACAAGGTGGGACTTCACTTAAACCTACGCAGATAGTTTGTCCACCAGCACTTCGTCCTGCAATGATAATCATGATTGCCATGCTTGGTGCTAATGGTAAATCTATATTAAGAAATATATATCCAATAAGTCGTGGGTATGAAGATATAGCTATGAGATTGAATAAGATTGGTGCTGATGTGAGAGTGGTGACGGGGATATAACAACCGGATATAACAACCACCCCTCGTCTCAAAAATCAACCTTGCGACCAAAGAAAAAATATGATATATTAGAAAAAGCGTAAAACCGATTGAGTAACACTAGACTTTTTCGCTTTTTTTATTATTTCTCTAATTTTTAAAATATAACAATAATGTTAAAGAAGAAACATTTTTCACGTTTTCGTGAATCTTTAGTACCATTACCAAATCTAGTAGAAGGACAGATACAGTCATATAAATGGTTTCTTGAAAAAGGTATCAATGAAGTATTTAATGAATTCTCAACAACAAAAGATTATACTGAGAAAAAATTTGAATTTCGTTTTGAAGGTATAAAACTTGATCGT
>CAZHNC010000085.1:0-2671 GCA_964532765.1 uncultured Candidatus Saccharibacteria bacterium
TTGTCCTAGACAAAGGGTCGAGGACTGAAACGGAATGAAATAAATAAATTTGATTTGTATTGTAACCTTTTTCACAAATTTATTTATGGAATGAGTTTCTTCGCAGACCTTTTGTCCTAGACAAAGGGTCGAGGACTGAAACGGAATGAAATAAATAAATTTGATTGACAAAACACCAAAATATGATAATATATACATTGTCAAGGCAAAGTAGCACTTGACATCACCAAAACATCCGAACCTCATGAACAAAAAACGAATACTGAAAAACTTCGGAATCATTTTCTTGACTTTCACTATTAGTGCGATGAATATCGCCAGTGGCCAACAAAAAAATAATTCCATTCTTGACAATTCAAAAACATTTGAAGTATATGCTCGTGGTACAAGCTATCTAAATCATGACTCACAGAGTGCAGCTGGTAAAACAGCTTCTCTTGTGCCTATAAAAACAGTCATTGATTTAGGTTTACATTGTATTGCAGTTGACCCTAAAATAATCCCCTATGGGAGTGTTATCATCGGCCGAGATAAAAAAGGTAAAGAGATAATAGGTGTCGCTGTTGATACAGGTGGAGCAGTTAAAAGCCGTAAAGCATCTAGATACTTAGCTAAAATTAAAGGGCTCAATAAAAACAGCCCTGAATATAATGCTATTGTTTTAGATTTCTACGGAAATAAAGATATTACTCATTATTGGGATCATTTTACCGTGATACCATATACAGGTCCATGCTTTAAGTTTGATTTAAGTCTGAAACAAAAGATATATCACCTTAAACATATAAGAGATTTGTACAATGATAATAAACTGCTAATCGTATCAAGATGAAAACTTCAAAAACCCAAAACAAAGCGTATGTGGTATTTTATACCACATACGCATTTTTTATTTTATTGTATTTTACTTTTACAAAAAAGATGTCCTAATTGAAATTAGATAATGAATTTTTGTCATATATACAAAAATAATACGTTACCTCAAGTGCCAGAAGTGCAGATTCTGACTGTTGTAAAATTAATATTAAACCTTAATTTATAACAATTATTAACTAATTAATTTAATAAAATTATGAAAAAATTAAACATATTAGTTACTGCAATACTGTTATCTTTTATATTTTCAGTAACAACATCAGCGGCAACATTTACAAGACAATTACAAATAGGTATGTCTGGTGCAGATGTATCTGAGTTACAATCATTTCTAGCTCAAGATCCTTATATATATCCACAAGGATTAATAACTGGATATTTTGGATCATTAACTAAGGCTGCTGTATCAAGATTTCAATCTATGAACGGTATATCACCTGTAGGTAGAGTTGGTCCTATAACATTATCTATGTTAAATACAAAGATATCATCAGATACTGATAATGCACCTATAATATCAAATATAAATGTTAACACTTATACAGGAGGACAAAGTATTATACATTGGGATACAAATGAAATGACAACTGGTGTCGTATATTACAATTCATCCCCTCTAAATCTAACTGAAAGTTATAATGATGTCTTTGTGAATGGTGGATATGTAACAATGTCAGATGCAAATTTCAAAACATCAAGAGATGTCACATTATCAAATCTAATGTCTAATACAACTTACTATTATATGATATACACAAAGGATGCAAATGGAAATGTATCAGTATCATGGCCAACAACTTTCAGAACACCTTAATTATATTTATAAATTTATAAATATAAAAAGTGGACACTTTTTAAGTGTCCACTTTTTGGAATATACATCATATATATTTTTTATTTCTTTTCTATTTCCATTTTTGAGCCAATTCAATAACATTACCTGAATCAAAACTCTCAATAAAATCTGGTTTAGAATCTATAACATTTCTAAAAATATGCAATCTTCTTGTATTATTTATAAAAATAGCATGATCAAAACCTAAACTAAATTTTGGTCCAGATATAACAGTAGGTTCAATATGCAATATATCAAATAAAACTTTTGATATATATTTTATAGATTTTATATATAGTAACTTATCTACATTATCTTTTGCTTCTTCTATATCTGTGGCATTATCGGAATCTGAAAATTTACCACCAAATAAAACAACATCTAAAGAATCAGGTTCACATTTTTCCAATAAATCTTTAGCTTTTTCTTTTATATCTTTGAAAAAAGATAAATCTTTATCAAATAAAAAAAAATTTGGATTTTGATGACTTAATAGAGAAATATTTTCACCTGTTTCTTTATCTACCCCACATATAATTACACCAGTACACTCAACATATTTTAAAGAAAATTTATCTCTTGAATCTATGGGAGAAATAATATAAGAACACAAAGTCTCACCTTTATCATCTAGATCAAATTTGGTAACAAAATCATCAGTTTTTTCTTCTGGTGAAATATTAATATTAACAAAATCCACACCATGACTATCACCCTCATTTAATAAACTTTCAATAGATACAGGTTTATCATGCAAACATGCTATTATAGATTTTTTTTCAGATTCTCTTTCTGTATATTCTAATTTTGATATTGATTCCATTTATTTTATTAATTATTCAACCCAACTCGACCTAAAGTTTTATCTATATAATCATCTTATTCATCAACAAACTCATAAGTAGAACTGCATTCTTTTGAGCTTCTTTACTATCTGGACTAGATACAAAAGCATCCCAT
>CAZHNC010000086.1:0-2628 GCA_964532765.1 uncultured Candidatus Saccharibacteria bacterium
CTGGGTTTTTACCAAAAACCTTAGATGTCACTAAAGCAAAATTTGTATATAAATCCCCTTTATTTATATCTTTATTTATATCAACAACAAAATTAATCCTAGTTATATCTTCATCAGAAACATTATTTATTTTCAAAAAAGAGATACAGTTTGTTTTTATTAAATCAGCTATTTGTAACATATGATATCAATATAGCAAAAACATATGTATATGTGAACAGCTGATAATATAATATGATTATATATTTAATACCATTTTAACTTGAGACATAACTTCATCTTTTGTCTTATTGGCATCTATAATATGTATAAACTCATTTTTAGTAAAGTTATTCATATTTGTATAATAATCATCATAACCATCTTTGGTTTTTATTAAGAAATTTTCTTCTTCAAAATATTCTAAACCATCACTATTTGCTCTTTTTTTTGTTCTTGATAAAGATACAGATACATCTGTTTTAAGATAAAGATGATGTATTTGAATATCTTCATCTTTAAACATTAACAATAATCTTTCTTTCCAGAAATTAAAAGATTTTTCAAAATCAGACAAACCTCTACCTTGTATTTGATATGCATAAGTTGATGGATATGAACGATTTATAACAAAAAAAGATAAAGGTGATTTTAATATCTCCTCTATCCATAAAACGAATCTACCTATCCACATAGATATAAATTCATCCATAAAACTTTTTTCAATATTTTTATCTTTTAATATTTCACGAAAATAACCATCTGGCTCTCTTAGAAACTTCACATCATCATTATTTAATATATTTTTTATAGAATCTCTAACAAAATCTTTACCACAACCATCTATACCTTCTATTATTATTATTTTTTTCATTTTTATTTTTTATTAAATTTTATACAAATCTCAGTGAATATATTATTTATATTTAAGCATTACCACTACTACCAAAAGCTCCATACCCTCTATCTGAGTCAGATAATTCATCAACTTCCATAACATCAGCGTGTAAAACAGGTAAAATTAAAATCTGTATAATCTTCTCGCCTTTATGAAATTCATAATCTTTATCTGATAAATTCATCATACCAACATGTATTTCACCTCTATAGCCAGAATCTATAATACCACCATAACTCTTTAAACCATGTTTATGTGATAAACCACTTTTATCAAATAAAATACCAACATAACCTTTAGGTATCTCCATAGCTATACCTAAAGGTATTGATTTTCTATCACCTTTTTTTAACTCAATATCACATGGAACATATAAGTCTAAACCAGCATCGCCTTCATAAGCATAACTAGGTATTTTAGCGTCTGGATGTAATTTTTTAAATTTTAAATGCATTTTTTTAATAAAAATTATTTTATAAAATTAATATTTTGTTATATTTTTATCCAATATATCTAATTTAACTTTTGTCTCTTTAAATATTTTCTTAGTTTGAATAGATGCTTGATAATCAGCTTTAGCTACAACCCTTTTTATCCCAGCATTAACTATAAGTTTCGCACAAACATAACAAGGTGTCATTGTACAATATAAAGTTGAACCTTCTAAAGCTATACCAACTCTTGCCGCTTGTATCATAGCATTTTGTTCTGCATGTATTGTTCTAATACAATGTTGTGTTACACTTCCATCATCATGAGTAACTTTATGCATCTCATGCCCTACCTCATCACAATGTTTTGCGCCTATAGGTGAACCGACATAACCTGTTGTTAATATTCTTTTATCTTTTACTATCACACATCCAGATCTACCTCTATTACAAGTAGCACGATGTCCGACTGTATCAACTAATTCTATGAAATACTCATCCCAATTTGGCCTTACATCTTTCTTAATATCTGTTTTTAATGTTTTTTCTGTTTTTTTGGATATAGATTTTTTAGTCATTTTCTTAATTATAACATTTTGATTTTTTGTCGTTGCTTGACTAATGTATTTAATACATGTTATAATATAAAAATGGCTAAAGTAGGCCTTTAACATCATGAAAAATATTGTATCTATATTAATTGGGCTTTTTTGTATTTTTGTAAATTCAGCTTTCTCTGCCATCACAGCATTGAAATTCACCGGTCAAGGGTTTATAACCCAAGGGCAAAGTTATTACTACAACGACGTCAATGCTGTGGCAAATGCGTTTTCTATCAATCCTCAAGAACATGACGATTTGATGTTTACCTTTGAGACCACTGACCTAAACAGATCTCATTGGTGGGCTGTAGCATTCAACTATTGGGGCAACAGGCTTGAAGTAGGTAGATACAAAAATGCCGCCAGATGGCATACTGGTTATTATAGTCAACCAGACTTCGACATCTTCGGTGATGGTCGCGGGTCAAATACAGTTTCTGGGTGGTTTGAAATCTTCCAAATAGAGATGAGTGAGGATCGTAGTCAAGTTCTCAAATTTGCTGCGGACTTCATGCATTATAGCGAAGGAATACCAGAGAGATGGACATCTGGTTCGATTCGTTATAACTCAGATGTAGAAATTACAACCATTATTCCTGAACCTGGACCTGTTATGATATCGTCTTTGTCACTCTTACTATTTCTACGTCGTCGTCGCAAGTGATTTTCTATACCCTATGTATTATTGATCGTCAATAATACATAGGGGCTTTTATTT
>CAZHNC010000087.1:0-2604 GCA_964532765.1 uncultured Candidatus Saccharibacteria bacterium
GGACTCGAACCCAGAACAACGGTTCCGAAGACCGGTGTGATATCCATTTCACCATAGGTGCTTTTAATTTTACTCAAAAAGTATTATATTTCAAGTATAACAAATAATATATCATAACTATGGATAAATCAAAAATAATAAAAGACATAAATATACCCAAAGAAGTAATTAAACTACTTAAAGAATTAGCATCAAGTGGATATAAATCATACCTTGTGGGCGGATGTGTTAGAGATATGATAATGAAAAAAATACCAAAAGATTGGGACATAAACACAGTAGCAACACCTGATCAAATCCAAAAAGTATTTCCAGATTCATTTTATGAAAATGATTTTGGTACAGTTGGAGTAAAAACAGATATAGGTATAGTTGAAATAACACCTTTTAGAACAGATGGTGAATATAAAGATTTTAGACATCCAGATAAAGTAATTTACACAGATGATATATTATTAGATTTATCAAGAAGAGATTTCACAATAAATTCAATAGCTTACAACCCAATAAGTAATGAGATTATAGACCCTTTCCTAGGAATAGATGACATAAAACACAGAACAATAAAATGTGTAGGTGATGCAGAATCAAGATTTAATGAGGATGGATTAAGGATATTAAGAATGATTAGATTTTCAGCACAACTAGATTTCAACATAGAAAGTAATACATTAATGGCCGCAATGAATAAAAGACATGTCCTTGAAAATATAGCTAAAGAAAGAATAAGGGATGAATTTAGTAAAATACTTATGTCTAAAGACATAATAAAACCTTTTATATATATGAATAAAATAGATATATTGCAATATATATCACCATATCTTAAACAATCTGTCAATGTAAAACAGAATGGTTGTCATGCATATGATGTCTTTGAACATTTAATAAGAAGTTTACAATGTGCCGTTGATAAGGATTATAGTTTAGATATAAGATTAGCTGCACTATTTCATGATATAGGTAAACCTCAGACAAAAGATTATTCTAAAGAAAAATCTGATTTTACCTTCTACAACCATGAAGTTGTTGGTACAAAGTTAGTAAAAGAAATACTAACAGATTTAAGATTTTCACATGAAACCATAAAAAAAGTTACCAAATTAGTTAGATGGCACATGTTTTTCTCAGATACCGAACAAATAACAGCTTCAGCAGTTAGAAGAATGATAATGAATGTTGGACGTGAAAATATATGGGATTTAATAAATCTTAGAATATGTGACAGAGTCGGAACAGGTAGACCTAAAGAAGACCCTTATAGATTGAGAAAATACATGTCAATGATAGAAGAAGTTATGTCTGACCCTACAGATGTATCAATGCTGAAGATAGACGGAAATGATTTAATAAACATGTTACATGTGAAATCAGGACCAATAATAGGTAAAATATTAAACATATTATTAGATAAATGTTTAGAAGATCCTAAAATAAACACAAAAGATAATTTATTAGATTTAGCAAAAGAATTATTATCTATAGATAATAAAGTTTTAGATAAAATGTACAATGATGCAATCTCTAAGAAAAAACAAGAGAATGAAGCAAAAATTAAGCAAATAAGAGTGAAATATAATGTAAAATAAGTTATTTTAACTTTAATGTAGAATTAATATAAAAAACAACATAATCTAAATCATGTTGTTTTTTATATTTTAGGTTTCTTGTGAAAACTTTTATGTATGTTTTTTAAATGAGAATCAGTTACATGAGTATATATTTGAGTAGTAGATATATCAGAATGACCCAACATAGCTTGTACGGATCTAATATCAGCACCATTTTTAAGTAAATTTGTAGCAAAACTGTGTCTAAGTATATGGGGTGTTATTTTTTTTGATATACCAGCCATTATTGCATATTTTTTAATAATGCGTTCTACAGTTCTAGGTGTCACAGGAAACATTTTATCATTAACCATATTATTATTATCTAAATAATTTTTCTTATATTCTTTTACAGCTGTAAGAGCATCATCTGTTAAAAAAACAACCCTAACCTTACCCCCTTTTCCTCTTATAGATATTTCACCATCCTTTAAATCTATATCATTAGGTAAAGAACATAATTCGGATACACGTAAACCTGTTGAAAATAAAAGTTCTAATATGGCTATATCCCTATATTTATATTTAAACATTGCGGAATCTAAATTTTTAGGTACATTCAAAAGGTTTATAAGTTCATCATCATTCATAAAAGATATATGTCTTTCAGGAGTTTTAGCTAAATCTATTGTTTCTGGTGAAACTGCATATATCTCCTTCTTTTGTAAGAATTTTAAAAAAGATCTTATAGCTATAAGATAATAATTTTGAGTTTTCTTTCCTATATATTCATCATGTCTTTTATTAACATTTCTTTTTCTATTTAAATACATTCTGAAATCTCTAATATCTTGTCTTTTTATGTCCTTTATGTCCTTTATACCCTTTTCATTCAAATAAACTTCAAAGAAATTCAAATACCTACTGTAATTATCTACAGTATTCAAACTTCTACCTTTTTCTATTTCTATGTATTCTAAAAAATTTCTAATACACTCATTAACAGTCATATTTCATATATTATAACATTTTTTAATAAACTTATTAAATTAAA
>CAZHNC010000088.1:0-2582 GCA_964532765.1 uncultured Candidatus Saccharibacteria bacterium
ATAATCAAAATCCAAACATCCTACAGCTTATGGAGTATGTACAAATACCCTTATTCAGCGTCGTACGAAGCCTGGAAACTTCGTACGACGCAATAATTCATTGTTCTTTCATAATATTCAACCAAAACTGTATGTATCCAGCATACAGTTTTTTTCATTTAACTTTTTAAAATATATTCTAATACACAATAAAAAGTATCTGTATTTAATAATATATGATAAAATCAAACAAGAAAGTAAAAAATGAAAAAAATATTTAACAAAATAATCAACTACATCACAGAACATTCGATGACATCTTTCGGTGATAATGTATATAGACCAAGATGGTTTTCAGTCTTATCGGACTATATATGCTTTGTATCTTTCGGTATCATAAAACCAAAAAGAAGGCCAGGTGAAAAATGTTTTGTAGATGATATTTATCAATAAAGCACATTCATTAAAACAAACCTATTATTATAGGTTTGTTTTTTATTTAAAATAAAAATTTTCTATTTTGTGTTTAAAAAATAAAAAATATATAATATAAACATGAAAGATATAATTGATTTATATATAAAATATATAAAAGATAACCCTAAAAAACTTTGGTTTAAAAGAAAAATATATGGTTGGGGTTGGACTCCAGTTAAATGGCAAGGATGGTTAACTATAATCTTATATATTTTTATTATATTAATATCAATACCAGATAAAAATATATTAGATATAGTATTAGCAACAATATTACTTATTTATATATGTTATAAAAAAGGAGAAAAACCTAGATGGCAATGGGGTTTAAAGGATAGGTATTTTTTTTAAAAAACAAATAAATGAATCCTATTAATTTATCCATATTTTTCCCGGTTTATAATGAGGAAAAAAATATAAAAGAAACAATTTTAAATACAGTGAATTTAATGATATCTATGAAAGAGATATCAAATTTTGAAATATTGATAATAAATGATGGTAGTAAAGATAATACTCAAAAAATATCTGATTATTTATCAAGTAAAAACAATAAAATCAAAGTAATAAATCATTCAGAAAACAAAGGTTATGGTGCTGCCCTAAAAACAGGTATTAAATCATGTAAATACGAATATATTTTCTTTAGTGATGCTGATTTACAGTTTGATATAAATGATATAAAAAAAATGATTAAATATATAAATAAATATGATGTAATTATAGGATATAGATTAAATAGAAAAGATAATTTATTTAGAAAAATAAACGCAATGAGTTGGAACATATTAAATAGAATATTATTTGGATTAAGAGTTAAAGATATAGATTGTGCATTTAAATTATTCAAAAAAGATTCATTGAATGAAATAAAAATTTATTCAAATGGAGCGATGATAAATGCTGAAATATTAATAAAATTACAAAGAAGAGGATTTAATTTTAAAGAAATAGCAGTTAATCATTTCTCAAGAATGAGTGGTAAACCAACAGGTGGTAATATAAATGTAATAATCAAAGCTTTTAATGAAATTATATTCTTATACATGGGTGAATTGGGTCGTGTGACACAAAAACAAACCATAAAATTTATGATAACTGGTGTATTAAATACAATGATTGATTTTATTATATATATAACACTAACACGATTCATAGTATTTTTTTCAAATTTTTTATTATTATCAAAAGCGATATCTTTTATATCAGGATCTATATGTAGTTTATTTTTAAACAGAAATTGGACTTTTAAAAAAACAAGTTCATTAAACATAAAAGAATTTTACAGATTTTATACCACTGTTTTATTAGGTGTAGTCATAAACAACATTATCATGTTTTTATCATTAAAATTATTTTCAGATTTGAAATCATTTTACATAGCTACTCTCATAACTTTTATATGGAACTTTACAATAGCAAAAATATGGGTATTTAAATATAATCATTTATTATAAAATAATTAAAATCAATAAACCTTGTAAACAACAATATTATCATCTTCGTAAAATCTGTGAAAATAAAAATTTATTTTTGAATCTTTATCTACAATAATATATTTAATATTATATAATTTAAATTGTTCATATTTGATATTATTATTAATACCATTAACCATTTTTATTAAATCAATATTATTTCTAGAAATTCTACCGTCAATTATCTTTTTATTATGTATAGTTTGGTAATACATATGCATACCAGATGATCTTATGTATCCCCAAGACTCTTTTTTTGTTAAATCATATACTATATAATCCCCCTCTTCTTTAGATAAATAATCATAAAATGGAGATACATTATATGCAATTAAAGGAAATGGAATCCACATATACTCAATAAAAATTACAATCACAATTAAACTTAGAAAAATATTCTTTTTAATTGATGGTAAATTTCTAATTATAAATTCAAGCACAACACCAAATATTAAAGATAAAGATAAAAAAACTAATATCATAAACCTTCCAGAATTAGATAATAAAGGTAATAAATCATATATATAATAATACGGTAAACTAATATCATATATATTGCCAAAATATTTTAATTGAGTACCACAAACAAATATAACCATAATAATAAATAAAAATATCCAAAATTTTATTCTATTAAATAGATCTTTT
>CAZHNC010000089.1:0-2564 GCA_964532765.1 uncultured Candidatus Saccharibacteria bacterium
CTAGGGTTTTTCTATTACCTCAAACAATTCCGAACATTGTCCAATGCGCGGAGCAGTTTATGAAAAACTTTATCTTTATTTAGATAAAGTTTTTTGTATTTTAAAATCATAAGACATATAATATAAATATGAAAAATAAACAAAAAGGATTTATAATCCCAATGATGATTGCAATTGTATTAATATTAACTATTGGTGGGGGTGGTTATGTATATTTAGAAAGTAAAAAAGTAAATAAAATTGAAATAGATAATACAGAGACATCAATAAAATCAACATCGACAAACACTGTAAGTGAGGAAAATAACACAGAAAGTGCTACAACTACAATAGTAGACAATGATACAGATATATCAACATCATCTGATTTGTGGGTAATTTTTGATAGAAATGTTTTAGCTTTAAAAAATAAAGATATAAAATCCTTAAATGAGGTTTCTTATCATCAAGTGAGCCCTAGTGAAGAAAAGGATTTTCTTTCTATGTCTCAGTGGTTATACGAAACTTTTTCTGGAATTAAAAAAGATGAATACATAAATAAGCTAGGTGATGATAAACAATATATCTATTCAACTTCACTAAGAAAAGTTGAAGAAGGTTACGCATATACACAAGGTGAAGTAATATTTATTAAAAATGGAAATGTTTGGAAATTGCTTTCTTATAATCCAGAAAAATATTGGGGTATTTCGAAGACAGGAACAAATAAAACATTAGATCAAGCAGAAGTTGATTTGTTAGCAATGACAAAAGATTCTGATAAAGATGGCCTTACGGACAGTGAGGAAACTTGTAGTGGTGCAAGTAAATATAATCCAAGTTGCATCAAAACTGACCCAAACGATAAAGATACTGACAGAGACGGCTGGTGGGACGGAACCGAAAAGAGTATAAATGATTTATAAAATAGTAATATTATGCAAAAAATCACAGATCGTATCTATCAAATTTTCGGTATAATTTTTCTTATTTCGTTTTTTTTGACTATTATAACTGCAGTATTCTTTAAAAGAGTAAACTTTAATCAGCACTCTTTCAACGTTCCAGCGTTTTTTGCTTCCTTATTATTTATTAGCCTCTTTGTAATATTTACTTTTACACCATCTTGACAAAAATCATCTAAAAGCTTAATTGGTGCAAAAAAGAATCTCGCATCCTTATTAATTTTATTAATATCCTTAATTACTACTTATTTTGGAATTTATCTTCCGTTTACATCCCGATTATTATTAGAGATACCAAATCAAATTATTAATCAATCTGAACCTATCATTTTTATTGCCCAAAGTGATAAAAAATATTATATAGAAACCGATTCAGCTTATATCATCGATGGGACAAAAATCAAAATAAACATCAGTAATAATGAATGGTCTGATAATTTTACTTTTACAGTTGGAGAGAAAAAACCTAATGAAACCAGAAAAAATACTTATGGAACATCGATAGTATTTTTACCTTTTAGTTTTCCGAAAAATGAAACTTATAAAATGAACATAAAACTTGAAAACAACAAGTCTTCTGTTAGAAAATTAAGGTTATTTGAAAAATAATATTAAATTTTAATACCACATAAACAAAATGACCACCTAGCTTGTGTGATATGTAACCCACAAAAAAAAGTGAATACTGTAAGATACCCCTTACATAATACATTCACACCTTTCGTTGTTTAGACAGTAGAATGTAAAACTATAACCCAGCGTTGAGGCTTCTGAATTTTAGGATATTATCATGTAAATAAACTCTATTTACACATCAACGGATTCAACTTATATTACAGCATAATACCCAATCTGAAGGGTATAAAACGCTGATTTAATGTCTTTTTCTGTTGTTTCAGATGTTTAAATATTATAATAAACAATTCCGAACATCCTCCCATGCGCGGAGCATGTGAAAATAACCCTTATTTTGTAGGGATATTTTTATTTTGTATGTATATACAGCTTGACTTTATTATTATAGTATGATAATATATATAGGTAATAAGAACATTTAACACTTTTGATTGTTTACATAGAACTCGGTTTATTTAATATTAAATTAGTATTTGATAAACCGAGCTCTAGTGAGTAAACGGTACAGCCGAAAGGCAATACTTTTTCAAACAGTCAGAATGAAAAAAGCTAAAATGAAAGAAGTCATTATCAAATCAATTGTTCGTTCAGCGTGTTCAGGTCTACCTGAGTTGGGCAAACCCTTCGAAATCAAACTCTCCTGGGATGACGATTCATCATCGGAAGAAGGTATTGAAGTAGTAGCCGAGCTACTCAATCCTCTCCATGGTGGTAGCGTCGCTTATGCCTCAATCAGAGTGATGGCATCAGATATCACGACAAGTTTGGAACTGTCAGAATCGTCGGGGTGGGATAGGTCCAAAACACTACATACTGCACAATGGGTTGACCAAATCCTTTCCCGTGTCTGGCAGACAAGGGGTAATGGTGACCCCGCAATCGTGACCATCATTATCTGATTTACAACAATTCAACCCCTCGAGGTGTGTCATGCACCTCGAGGTTTTTTTCATTTACCTCAAATAACTCCGAACATCCTCCCAT
>CAZHNC010000090.1:0-2523 GCA_964532765.1 uncultured Candidatus Saccharibacteria bacterium
TTCATTCATTTCTTGATTAGCAAATATAATCTCTTGTCTAGACATTATTACCCTAACATAATCTTTGTTGATCTGATTATTTATATCGTTCACCTTTTCATCATACTTCAAAACTATTTTCTTTAAATAATAAAAAGCTAATCCTGATAAAAATATAATTAATAAAAAATACGGAACATATTTAAAACTAAAATTAGATATTATATACACACCGGTAAGTAAACCAAATACTGTTCTAGGTGCATATCCTATTATTTCATGGTTTAACTTAACCCAATCATCCAAACCATTTTTAACAATCGACTGAATTTTACCAGTACCAACTTTTTCTATAGCAACATTATCTTTCAATAAAACTTGTTTGAGATATTTTCTCTCAACGTATATACTCATGGCATAAAGAGATTTAAATTGCCATTTATACATAAATACATGAATTATCCAAAGAAATACATATAAGACTATTAATAGTATAGAAAAATATTTTATACGCTCATAATCTTGATTATTCAGGTATTTTATCAATATAGGTATTGATATTATAGGAATAAGATCCCACCATAAATAATCAAAAGTACCTTCTATCATAAGCTTAATAGAAGAAACCTTTGTTTTTATTGCAGGTTCAAAAATCCTTTTAATAAGTCTGTATAGTTTAAACATTATTTTATAATAACACTTTTATAAATAAACTAGTATTATTTTCTACTTACCTAAATCTAACACATTATCTATACCTATATTCTCTACAAATTCTTGCATATGAGAAACTACTATCATAGCACCTTCAAATTTTTTCAATGATTCCGCAATAATAGGTAAATGACGAAAATTTATATGATTTGTCGGCTCATCTAATATAAGTAAACCTGGTTTTAAAGCTACAAGTCTAGCAAATGCCACTAAACCTTTTTGACCTTCAGAAAGTTTACCTATCTGTGTATAAACAGTATCACCTGTAATCAAAAATTGTGCTAATGTTTTCCTAATAAAATTTTCATCTCTATCTTTATCATGTAAACAATCTTCTATTATTTTATATGGTGTTTTTTCAAAATCTAAGTTTGAAAAATCTTGTCTATAATATCCTATAATTACATCTTCCTTAACATGTTCACCTTTAGCATGACCACTAGCTAAACTTTCAAGTAAAGTTGTCTTACCAATACCGTTTGGACCTTTTAATAAAAGATGTTCACCTTTACGAAGTTCAACATGCACTTTTTTTGTTTTAAGTGATCCATCATTTTTATTTAAATCCATCACAGACACGGATGTTAATGAAAAAATAACCCCAGAAATATCACCTTGATAAGGTATCACAAAAGATCTTATTGTTTTATCCTCTTTTCTTACATCAACCATATTTTCTTCAGCCTCCTCAGCATCTTCACGAAGTCTTTTTGCTACAAGTCTCATACCACCACCTTTATTTGCGAAAAAGTTTGCTTTATCTTTATTTTCTTGTATTTTCTTTTCCGCTTGAGCTATAGCTCTTCTCTCTTTTTCCACACGTGCAGCTATATCACGAACAACATTATGATAAGTTCCAACATATTGTTCTATTTTTCCTGTATGTATATCAAGATATATAACACCCTCTGTAAAACTATTTAAGAAATCAGCATCATGAGAAATCACTATAACTGTTTTATCATAATCTTTTAAGAATTTTGTAAGATGATCAATACCAGCTTTATCTAAATTATTTGTAGGCTCATCAAGAAGTATAAGATCCGCTTTTTGAATCAAAGCTGAAGCAAGTAAAAGTCTAGCTTGTTGACCACCAGAAAACTCTTTTACTTTTTTATCTTTATCTGCCTTAAAGTGAACAATGTTTAAAACCTCATCTATACGAGGGTCAATATCATAAATTTTTTCTTTAAAACATTTTTGAAAAAAATCACGAACAGTTAAATCAAGTTCATCGCGTGGTATAACTTGTCTACCTATAGCTATAGATAAATCTTTCTTGATATTTATATCACCTTCATCGATTTCCAATTCCCCTGTTATGAGTTTAAATATAGTACTTTTACCAGCACCATTTTGACCCATAAGAGTTATCTTTGAATTTTTACGTATATTAAAAGATACCTCCTTGAGTATAGGTTTATTTTTTACATGAGAATAAGTTACTTCATCGAAACTTACTATTGACTCTCCCCAATTATTAGTAGACATGATTTTTATAGTATACATTATTTTTTATGATTTGTGTAGTGTAAAATACATAAAAACCCTGTTTTTGTTTATACAAAACAGGGTTTTTATATTTATCTTATTTTTTTATTCAATATACAAAATTTAATATTAATCAAAAATTAATTTTCATTATAAGTTGAATTTATCCTACATAAGACTGAAGATGTTACAACTTTATCACTTGTAGTATCAGCACAAGTAATTGTATATTTTTGATTCTTTATTAAATTTTTAAATACACGTTCTCCTGATTTAGTTAATTCCTCATCTGTTCCATCTGTACCAACAAGTTTACATTTTACATTTGAAGAAAGATTT
>CAZHNC010000091.1:0-2464 GCA_964532765.1 uncultured Candidatus Saccharibacteria bacterium
ATCTCTTTGATATTTTGAAGGTAACCAGAAAGTGTCTTGTGCATCACGAGCAGGATGATCCTTTGCAACCCTTAAAGCATCGAAATTTTTCCATTCTGTTTCAACTTCTGGACCATTGTACATCACAAAACCAAGATCTTTAAAGATATCGATAAATTCATAAATTGTTTGTGTCATTGGATGTAAACTCATATGTTTTATATATTAATTTATATATTAATTTTTTATTTTTGTTGTTGTGGATGTTTTAATATTTGTTGTTGAACTATTCAAAAGATTTTCTTTTTCTTTTTCTTTCTTCCAAGCTTTTATCTCCGGTATATATGATTCTATTTTATTTAAATCCTGAAAACCTGAATATGTTTTTTCAGCTATAACTAAAGTTGGAGTTTCTTTAACTTTAAAAATAGATGACAATGTATCAAGTGCTGGGTTATATGTTTCTGTATCTAGATAATATACTCTTATTTCAGGATAATCAGAAATTATTTTATCTAGAACGATTGATTGTTTTGAACAATCAACACAATCATTGTTATGGAAATATAATATAGATACAGTATTTTTCTTACATCTATCATGAAATTCTTTTGTCAAAAGATAATCTTTAATCTGTAATAATGAATAATATTTTTTTAATGACAAAACATCTGGATTATCAGATCCAAGTTGACTTTCTAATGATTTAAATTTAGCAGCAACAGTATTCAAATCTTCATTAAAACCTATCTCACTATCTTTTGTGTTTGTATTATTTATAATATGTTCACATGAAGTCTTTTGAAGTAAAGAAAATCTAGTCTCAACAGACAATATGTCTAGATTTATACGACTCTCTAAATCTCTCAATGATTGAACTTTTTTATCACCAAAAGTATTACTTAACCATATAGAAAAGAAAAATATAGCTAATGTGATTATAAATGTATAAATATATCGTTTTTTATTCATATAAATTTAGTTTATATTATTTTTAATTTTAAATCCAATATTAATGTATAACTTATTTACATAATTATTGATAATACAATTAACGCCATAACACCTTTCTTCTTGTAATACTGTTATATATTGATTTTATAACCCAAATAGGAGCCAGCACGGAGAACATTAATAGAAAATAAGGTATATTCCAGAAATTTTTATTTTTAACTTTTGATATTTTTCTACCTATAAAATACTGAAATATAACCGAAACATATAAAAACATAGCCATTATCACATATATCTTTGTGTTAACAAAGAAAAGATCGAAAGTTGGCCAATCTATTTTACCTAGACCAACTAGATATAGTTTGTATACTGTCTCAAATAAATATAAAGATAATCTATATAATGAGTAGAAAAATACAAATAACAATATTATATATGTAAATATTGTCATAGGAAGTGTAAAAATACCAAAATTCCTATATTTTTTATTAAACAACATAGCTTTATAATCCAACATATTCATGATAAATCCATAACTCCAACGTAATCTTTGTTTATATAATTTTTTTACTGTATCAGGTCCTTTTGTCCAAACTATAGCATCATGAGCATGTGATACTTTCAATCCATGTTTCTGCATACGTATAGTTAATTCTATATCTTCAAGATTATGAGCATTTCTATACCCTCCAACTAAATCAAATACTTCTTTACGAAATATAGAGAAAGCACCAGGTACAACAAAAACAGCATCAGCAAAACCTAACATCTTTTTTGTAAAAGAAAATATTTCATATTCTATCTCTTGAGCTTTTTGAACAAAAGTTTTTGGACCATCTATTAATACAGTACCACCTAAAGCCATCAATTTTTTATCTTCAATAAAATAATGTGCTGCCTTTCTCATAGCATCTGTATTTATCTTGGTATCTGCATCAAAAGAAACGACCAAATCTGTTTGTAAAAAATTTAAAGCATGATTTAAAGCTGAATGCTTACCACCATTCTCTTTTGTTAGAATTTTTACTTGATCATGGTCAATGTATTTCTGTAAATTTTTCCAAGTATTATCAGTTGAACCGTCATCTATTGCTATAATATTAAATTTATCTTTTGGATAATCTAAAGATAATACAGATTCTATAGTATGAATAACTGTAGACTCTTCATTCCAACAAGGTATAAGAAAAGTAACAGATGGATATTCATCATCTGTATATTTTTTAATATTATCTTGTTCTTTATCTATATTATTTTTATTTTCAAAAAAAACTATTAAGAAAAAAACTTGTATATATATAGCAATAAACAACAAAGTTGTATATATTACGTCAAAAGAGTTCAACATATATTTAACATAGACTATATCACATTTTTCTATTAATAACAATTAAATACTCTCCTATATTATTAACCTTACCCCTATCATCCACCCAACTAATTTTAATAATTAATAGATTATTTCTATAATCTTTTTTTATATTTAAACTATTAAATTTTATATAATCATCAAAACAAAAACTCTTGTCTT
>CAZHNC010000092.1:0-2354 GCA_964532765.1 uncultured Candidatus Saccharibacteria bacterium
TATCCATTGTCTCTTGTAGAACTTTTTGCTTTTACAAATTTACCTTTATTAGAAGCTCTAAATGAGTTATCGGACTTTATTGATTTTTTTGAGTACATGTTGACTAATATAGTATCATATATTCTTATTTTTAGCAAGGTGTTAAGAAAATTAAAGTGAATCAAGCTTATCTAATATACCTGAATCAACATCTTCATCAAACTTTCTGGCAAATAATTCTTTTGTTGAAATTAACTCGGGAAGATTTTTAGAAGTAAGAGTAGATGGATGAGAACCTGAATCCTGAGTCCAAATAGTTAAGGTTAAGCTTCTTTTTTCTATATAATCTTTATAATGACTATTAAATAGTATAGTATGGAAGAACATTTCGTCTGGGACAAAAGTGTATTTAAAATAATTCACAAATTTTACATTATCTCGACAAAAATCAAGTACATATTCAATCAATTCTTTATCTAAACACCACCACTGTGAGCCACAGTATGGTATATCAGTAAATAACCAATTACGTCTTAATAAAAACTCTTTAATAAAAGAATTTAAAATAAAATGATTAAATATCGAAAAATATTTTGCAAATTTACAAAAATGATAGTATCTTATCCTACCAAGTCCTTCATAAGAATACTTAATCCAGGGTATTTTTTTATTTGAAATAACCCACTGCATCTCACCCCCATGCACAAAACCTTTTTTATCAGTTTTTTGTAAAAAATCAAATACAAAAGAATTTGATTTTATAGGATAATCTGATCCAGACAATAAAAGAGCATAATTATATTCAATATTCATATCTCTTAATTTATTCATACATAACAAAGTTGCTTTAACTATACTAAAATGTCCCCAATATACTTTTATTCTTTTTTCTACAAAATATATATTTGAATTATTATTTTGTATTGATAAAAATTTTTTATACTCTTCCCCTTTTACTTTTTCATCTATATGAATAATAAATAAAACATTATCACAATTTAACTTATTTATAAGTCTTTTGAGTTGTTCTGGTTTATTATGTGCTAATATTAGATACGCTATTTTCATTTATTTCATTATTTATCTGGTAAATATAGTTTTAGAATTTTGTATATAAATGGAATCCTGTATTTTAAAAATTGTCCTATTTTTTTATACAATATTGGTTTAAAAAAATAAACAAATATTAAAATAATATCACCCATATATATATAATACTTCATCAAAAACTTTGTATGCATAAAATGAATAACACTAGGATTTTTTGTTTTATTAATACCGGGAATATACATAAAAGGTATAAAAAGTATCTTATCAGTTTTTTTTCTGATAATTGAATATATTACAACATCTTCTGGATAATTATCACCTATTATTATCTTTCTATTATTTTGTCTATCAACAAAATTATCCTTAATCTCAATTAATATTGATTTATCAAAATCTATAATATTTTGTATAAAATCAGATTTAATAAAATATAACCCACCTTGAGTAAAGGTTAAAATAAATTCATCAATTTCAAAACCTATTAAAACCATTTCCGAATTCAAGACTTTATTAAAAATATCATTATTTAAAAAAATAATATCAGAATCGGTTTTAGCTATATAATCATCTTTATCTATCTCCCTTGAAACTTCATCAAATGCTTTTAATTCAGATATAATAAGCTTTTCCCCAGTATGAGTTATATTTTTAGTTTTTCTTAAAATTATCTTAGAACTCATATTAGATAATTCAACTTCATCATCTTTATTTATAAAATCATTTTCATCTATATATAGATAGATATTTCCTATATTTGTTATACCTAATTTAAATAAACTTTTTAAAGATATCAAAAGATAAGGAAAATGTTTTTTACTTGAAAAGTATATTGGATGTATTTTTTTCATTTATTTTATTGTTTATCTGGGAAATATGGTTTTAGGATTTTGTATATAAATGGTGTTTTTGATTTTAGATGTTTACCTATTTTACCAATATTAATAATATTAAACTTGAAAATTTTCATATATTTAATATTTGTTGTTCCTGAAATACCCATATATTTAACTTTTTTAAAAAAATAAAATTTAAACCCCTTTTTTTTAATCAGAGAAACAGTTTCTTCAAAAACTTTTTCAAAATAAATACCTTTACTATCATCCATAGTATGACTTTTTATTTTAAAGTATTCAATAAATTGTTTCTTAAAAATAAATACAATAGTCTGTATTTGTCTATATGATAAATAAGGTACAAATTCTTTAGAAAATCCAACAATACTATCATTAGGATAATTTAATACTAAATTATCTATATTTTCAATAAAAATCCTACCTGTAACTTTTATTATATTTTCTGAATGTTTTATAAATACAGAATCATTC
>CAZHNC010000093.1:0-2325 GCA_964532765.1 uncultured Candidatus Saccharibacteria bacterium
ATGGTATTTTTTTTTGTAAAAAATACCCTATTTTTCCTAATAAATAATATATATATATTAAATCAAAGATACTTTCATTAAAAATATAGGAATATTTAACATTCGTAGTGTCGGAAATACCCTCATACTCAACTCTTTCAAAGAGTTTATACGTATACCCTAAATTAACGATAGTAAATACCACTTTTTCAAACTCTTTTTCAAAAGCAATACCTTTACTATCGTCGATATATTCAGAATTAACACTTAAATATCGAAAAAATTCTTTTTTAAATATAAAAACAACAGTTTGTGTAATAAAATTATCTTTACAAGATTCTTTTGCAAATTCCACGATATTACTTTTATCATAATCACTTACTAATTCCTTAATATTCTTTATAAAAACCCCACCTGTAACTTTTATTATATTTTCTGAATCTTTTATAAATACAGAATCATTCATAGCTCTTTCAATTATTTTAAATTCACCATACCCTTTTCCTAAATACCTCGGATAATTATTGCCATCAAATTGTATTATTTCTACTCTATTAGGATATTTATTACATAGATTTCTAATATTTTTCAAGTCATATCCTGAATTTTCACAAAATACTATTTTAAATTTTGTTTTAGTTAACCAGAGCTTAAGTGAGGTAAGATAATCTTGTTCTCTTATTTTTGGATCAGATCTTTGTGTATAAATACAACCATTTGTATCTATACTAGCTGTTAATAGAATACAAAAATTCTTATAAAACTGATTCTTTTTAAAGAAAAAAACAAGTGATGTAATCTTTAATGTTTTTTTTATAATTTTATATATCCATTTAACGAAAAATGTCTTGTATAATTCTACAGATGTGAGATATTTGTGATGTAAACTAAAATTCAATTTATCAAGATGTAAGTATTCTATATAAATAGCAAAATACCTCTCAAGCATACCACCTTGATATCTATCTTTTTTATTAAAAACATTTAACTTATCACCTTCAATTATTGTTGATAAAAAACCCATAATCTCCATAAATACACTCCTGTGTATAAACACAGATCCACACATATGTATATCCTTATCTTTAAAATCATCAATCTTCTTGTTTTGGTTTGTGAAAGTATTACAATCTCTTATAATAGTCTCTAAACAATTTTCATAAAACACACCCTTTTCAACATCTGGTCTTTTTGGGTCCATTATATAATTCTGATCATATATTATTTTAAAATCATACGGTTGAAAGGATATCAAAGTTTTCTCATTCAATCCACCCTTATCTATCAACTCTTCAATAAAATCTATGATACTTGTATTTTTATACTTCTCTTCTTTCCCTTTAAACTCCATATCGTATTGTATAAATCCTATATACTCAGGGAGTTCTATTAAACCATTTTTATATCCTTTATATAATGAATAATAAAATTCATATTCAGCCCATTCTTTACCTATTGGTTCAAACCATGATTGTTGTACCAATTGTATATGTTTTTTAGATTTAAATATATATGAACCTCTATCCATTTTTACAAATGTAACTTGATCAATTTGATTACCATAGTATTTAGGAAACACTTTATTATGATAGAGACAATATATTTCATAGTTAGGTTTTGAGGACATGGAGTTTATTATACTTTATTTTTTAATAATTTTATAATCAATATCAGGATTAAATATTAAAACAGCATGAGAAACATTTGATCTAGATCCTATAAAATAATCACATTTGGATAAAATTAAAACATCTTTTAAAACCTGTTTACCTATTTCATACCCACGATTATTTTCATTATGATGAACTGATAAATCAGTTGAAGATCTAATATTATTTAAAGATATTAATTTATGACCGTATTTATCTTTAAATTTTGAATAATATTCAACATCATCAGTTGCTAAAAAAATTTTATATTTATCTATATTTTTTATTTTTTTATCTATTTGTTTAAAAAATGTATCAATAGAATTAACAAACTTAGTTTCAGACACTTTATCAGTACCTCTAATTTGACAACCTATAATAAAATAATCTTTAAAATTGTTTTTAACAGTAGATTCAACTTCTTTGGATATATTTTCTTTAATTTTAATATATTTACTAAATAAAATATTTTTTTGCTTTAAAGTTAAAAAACTTCGGGCATAATGTGAAAATGATTCTGTATCTAAATAATCTTCAATATTATAATAAAATTTTGAAGCATAATTATTATCAAAATAATAATAATACCAATTTGGGCCATTATTTATATCAAAATAACAACCATTACTGAAATCAATAATAGGGCTATAACCATTCTTTTCACAAAAATGAAAATAGCCAATAACACCTATAAAAT
>CAZHNC010000094.1:0-2300 GCA_964532765.1 uncultured Candidatus Saccharibacteria bacterium
TAAAAGTTAATAATCAAGGTTTGATAGATGTAAAAGATTTTAAAGAGATATTGATTGAAAATAAAAATACAATACTCGTTTCTGTAATCTTGGTAAATAATGAAATAGGAACTATACAACCTATAAAAGATATAACTTCAATTGTACGTAAACATAAAGAAAATAATTATCCTCTTATACATATCGATGCATGTCAGGCTATAAATTACCTTGACATAAATCTTGACAAAATGAATGTTGATTTACTTTCCATAGATGCGGGAAAATTTTATGGACCAAGAGGAGCCGGTGTTTTATATGTAAGAAGAAATACCCTTATTAATCCTGTTTTTTTTGGCGGTGATCAAGAGTTTGGCCTAAGACCTGGTACTGAGAACTTATCTTCTATAGTTGGTATAGCTAAAGCTTTGGATATAGTAGTTAAAGATAGAGAGAAAGAGATTGTAAGACTTTCTAAAATGCAAAAATATATTTTTGATGAGATATCAAAGATGGAAAATGTTTCTATAAATGGATCAGTTATGTCGGAAGAGAGGGTGGTGAATAATATAAATATTTGTTTGAAAGATAAAGATGCTGAGTTTTTGTTATTTAAGTTAGATAAGCTGGGATATGAAGTTTCAACAGGTACAACATGTCAAAATAAAAAAGAAGATTCTAGATCTTTGTCTGTTGATGCTTTAGGAGGTGATTGTGGGGGATCAAGTTTGAGGATATCTTTGGGGAGATATACAAGTTGGGGTGAGGTACGGGGGTTAGTGAAGGCTTTAAGGAAAGTTTATAAATAGTTTATATTTTCTAATATTATTATTACTAGAAAAGATATTCATAAATATTATAATCAGAAAATAATAGAACTATTTAGAAAAAACGATTAAGGACCTAACTTGTTACGTTTTGTGTTTTAACAAAGGTGTGATTTTTATCAAATTTGATACAATAAATATAATATGGAAACTTCACAAGAAAAATATCAAGCTATTATAGATGAAATAAATGAAATGTATAGAGTTGATCAAGAGATGAGAACTTCATATATGAAAGATGGAGTAGAGGTTGATTTTAATGTTGATATGGAAAATACAAAAAGAGCTAAAGAAATAATAGAAGAAATGGGTTATCCAACTATATCAAAAGTAGGTAAAGAAGCATCACATAATTTTTGGATACTTGTACAGCATGCTGATCATGATAAAGATTTTCAAAAATATTGTTTAAGGTTGATGAAAGAAAGTGTTGATGATATTAGTGGGGTTGATATAGCTTATCTTGAAGACAGAGTTAGATTAGGTGAAGGTAAGTCTTTGTTATATGGTACACAATATAGGATAGATAAAGATACTGATGAAATGATTGTTTTACCTATAGAAGATGAAGAGAATGTAGATCAAAGGAGGGCTGAAGTTGGATTACCTCCACTTAAGGAATATATAGAGATGTCTAATAAAAAGCGTCGGGAGATGAAAAAATAGTTCATTTTTTATTCGGTAAAACTTTATAATTTCTTAAGGAGAAGTTTAGGGTTGTTTTTGTAGTATGTATAAATGTCAAAAAAATTTATATCATGGATATTTAGTAAAATAATAATAGATAAAACAAAAAGAGTTGAACTTATAATAAATGAAGGTCAAGTATTTTGGTGCTTTTGGGGTGAAAATATAGGTTATGAACAGAACGGTAAGGGTGAATATTTTCATAGACCAGTATTAATATTCAAAAAGTTTAATAATGATATATTTTGGGGCATACCGTTAAGTACAAAAAATAAAGACAACAAATATTATGTAAAAGTTTTACTTAAAGATGTGGAGCAGTCGGTTATTATTTCTCAACTCAGAACCCTGGACTCAAAAAGATTGTATATGTATATAGGTTCTATATCTGTCGAGGATTTTGACAAAATAGAGAATAAAGTTATAAACCTTATAAAATTCAAACCCGAGCCTAAATGACTCGGGTAAGTGGGACAACCCATTGTATCTATAAAAGATATTGTATGTATTTTATCAAAGAGATGATTTTTGTCAAATCAAATTTATTTATTCCATTCCGTTTCAGTCCTCGGTCTAAAGCTCTGCAAAGAAACTCATTACATAAATAAATTTGATACAATATAAGTATGAAAAAATATTTTCCACATGCGTTACTTGTAATATATATTATCGAATTCATTTGGCTTGGTATAAATCCGTATTCAAGAGATGTGTGGTATGCCGAGAATGGGCCAATATTTTTATTGGTAGCGGTGATTACATTTTTATATTATAAGAAAGTTCGTTTTTCCAATGTAACTTATTTTC
>CAZHNC010000095.1:0-2297 GCA_964532765.1 uncultured Candidatus Saccharibacteria bacterium
AGACATCAATCAAGAGTAGTTACACTTCAATCTTTATTCGAGATTGATTTTAGAGGTCATGATAATAATGATTTTGAGTATATTTTAAATCATAATATTAAAGAATTTTATAAAGATGATGTTGATGAAATATATGCAAAAAATCTTTTGGATGGTATTTTAAAAAAACAGAAAGAAATTGATGATATTATATGTAAAGCAGCACCAGAATGGCCTATAGAAAAGATAGCTATAGTAGATAGAAATGTTCTTAGAATGGGTTTATATGAACTTATTTTTTCAGATAAAAAAGAGGTTCCTTCAAAAGTTGCTATAAATGAAGCAATAGAAGTTGCTAAATTTTTCTCATCAGAAACTTCTGGTAAGTTCATAAATGGTGTTTTAGGTTCTGTTTATAAAGAGATTTATGGTGAATCAGAAAAAGATTTAGAGAAACATATACCCAAAAAAGATCAAAAGACAAATAAATCTAAATATGCAGATATGTCTGAAGAAGAGAAAAGCAAATTACCTACTGTTGAAGTTGTTGGTACTTTTGTCTTTAGTCATGATGATGAGGGTCAAATGTATTTAGCTTTGGTTAATGATGTTTTTGGTTTTTGGACTTTAGCTAAAGGAAAGATTGAAGATGGTGAGAGTGTTGAACAATGTTCAAATAGAAAAGTTAAAGAAGAATTAGGTATAGATTCAGAATTTATAAAAGCTATAGATACAAATGAATATGTAGCATCTCATCCAGAATTAAAGGTTGTAAAAAAGAAAGTAACATATTGTATAGCAAGTACAAAATTTGGTCCTTTGATTAATAAGAAAGATGGAGGTATTAGAGATGTTGCTTGGTTTGATATGGATAATATTTTGGATTTAAAGCTTTATGAAGATATGATACCGGTTTTTAAAAGAGCTTTTGAGGTTTTGAAAGATATAAAGAAATAAATAAAATATATGACTATAATAGATGTTAATAAATTTAAAAAATTGAGTCAAAAGATTGGAGTAGAATTTACTGATTTAAATACTTTAATTAAAGCTTTTACACATAGATCTTTCCTTAATGAAAATAGAAATTCAGGTCTTGAACATAATGAAAGATTAGAATTTTTAGGCGATGCTGTTTTAGAATTAGTTGTTACTGATTTCTTATATAAAAAATATCCTAAAAAACCAGAAGGAGAGATGACAGCTTTAAGATCAGCACTTGTAAATGCAGTGACTTTATCAAAGGTTGCTGAAGGCCTAGGTTTGAATGATTTTTTATTATTATCAAAAGGTGAAGCTAAAGATAAAGGTAGAGCGAGACAGTATATATTAGCAAATGTTATAGAGGCTTTAATAGGTGCTATATATTTGGATTGTGGTTATGATAAAGCAAGAGATTTTATAGATAAAAATGTTCATGTATTAATAGATGAAGTTATAGAGAATAAGAAATTTATAGATTCAAAAAGTCTATTTCAGGAAATGTCTCAAGAACATATGGGTGTTACACCTAGATATGATTTGATCAAAGAATCTGGCCCAGATCATAATAAAATATTTACAGTTGGTGTATTTTTAGGTGATATACATATAGCAAATGGTGAAGGTAAATCAAAACAAGAAGCTGAAACACAGGCTGCATATAAAGGGTTACAGGTGAAGAAATGGAATTAATTTAAAAAATGATATAAAAAATATCACATAAAAGATGTATTTTATGTGTTTTTTTTAATTAAATATTTATAAATTATTTCTAATTACTTTTTATCGTATTTACACGTAACCTGTATCCGCGTCCTGGTATTGTTTCTATCTTTTTGCCTTTTTTATTATCTATTTTTCTGCGTATATTTCTAATATGAGTTTCTATTGTATTTGAAAACGGATTAAAATCTTTTTTCCATACTTTTTCCATTATTTCCGCTCTTGTTATTAATCTCCCTGGTTTTTCAACTATTTTTTCTAATATCATAAATTCTTTTCTTGTGAAATATACAGGTTTACCTTTTCTTAATACTAGGTAATTATCTCTATCTATAGTTACATCATCTAATGTTATGATGTCTTGTTTTATATCATAAGATCTTCTTGATATTGCTTTTATTCTCGCCACTAATTCATTTACAGAGAAAGGTTTAGCTATATAATCATCCCCTCCAGATTCCAAAAAATCGACTTTATTTTTAGTTTCATTTTGTATACTCATGAACAATATAGGTGTTTTATTTCCCATATTTCTTAATTCTTTACATATATTTACACCTAATTTTTTAGGTAAAATATTATCCATCAATATTAAATCATAATTATTTGTTCTT
>CAZHNC010000096.1:0-2249 GCA_964532765.1 uncultured Candidatus Saccharibacteria bacterium
GCTGAACTTTCAAATATTATTTCATTTACTAAGATGTATAATGATGTAAAAATAATTACGCTTACTCAAAACTATAGATCAAATAATCAAATAGTTGATGCTTCATTAAATATGATTAGATATAGTCAAAGTCGATTGGAAAATCTTATAAAAGATTTTGTTAAAGAATTAAAATCTGATAATAAATTTCCTGAAGAAAATGTTTTAAATAAAAAAAATGCTATAGAAATAAAAGAATTTGATACTAAACTTCATGAATATACATACATAGCTGAACAAATAAAAAATATTATAGATAAAGGTATAGAAGCTGAGCATATAGCTATTATAAGTCGTGATCATAAGAGTCTTATATCACTTGTTCCTTATTTAGCTTCAAGAAATATTCCTATAAGATATGAGAAAGAACAACATGTATTAAAACAATCTCATATACAACAAATTATTGAGATGCTGAAATTTGCCAATAATACTCTTATAGAAGATAAAGATTTTCATTTAAGCAGTATATTATCTTTTCCGTTTTGGAATATAAAAAGAATTGATTTATGGAAATTGTCTCGTCAAGCATATAAAGATAAAAAAGATTGGATTTCTGTAGAAAGTGATTCAGAGGAGATAAAAAATGCTAAAGAAAAAATGCTAGAAATAATAAATTTAGCCTCTTATGAAAATGCGGAACATGTGATCGATTTTATCCTAAATAAAACAGGTTTTAGAGATTATTATTTTAATAATAATAAATTTGAAAATGAAAAAGCAGAATATCTAATATTCCTTTCAAATCTTCGTGCATTTATACAAGCTATAAGAGATTATAGACAAGGTAAAGATATAAAAGTTTCAGATGTTATTGATTTTGTAAAAATATATGAAGACAATGAAAACCTGATACTGTCTGATAAAAGTCCTTTTGTGAACGCTCGTAATGCTGTAAATTTATTAACAGCACATAAGTCAAAAGGTTTAGAATTTGAGATAGTTTTTGTTATATCTGGGGTAGAAAATATTTGGGCTAAGAAAAAAGCGAATCAAAATTATTTACCAAAAAACCTTCCACTTAATCCAGCAGGTGATAATGAAGATGATTGGTTAAGACTTTTCTTTGTGACTTTAACTCGTGCAAAAAATCATATATATATCACAAATCATCGTGCAGATGATAAAGGGAAAGAGACTGATAGATTAAGATTTTTGAGTATGTTAAATATCAACATAGAAGAAGGTAATATTGATAATATAAATATCACCGATATGTTAGAGTCTTCACTACTTGACGATAATTCTGTTTTAAAGGCTAAATTCATAGATAGCGAAAAAGCCTTACTTGACTCCATACTTGAAGATTATGTGCCATCCATAACTCATATAAACAACTTTTTAAATATTTCTAAAGGTGGCCCTATGAAATTTTTAGAAAATAATCTCCTTCGTTTTCCTCAAGCTAAAAGTGCATCAGCTGGTTATGGTTCAGCTATACATAATGTTTTAAATAAATCATTACTTCATTTAAAATCAGAAAATAAATATCCAACTTTTGATGAGGTTAAAAATTGGTTTATTGAAAGTTTGAGATTTGAGAGATTGTCTCGGGATGATTTTAAAAACTTTTCAGAAAAAGGTTTGATGGCTTTAGAATTGATATACAAAGAAAAGATTTTAACTTTAAAACCTGAAGATAAATCAGAGGTTGATTTCAAATATGAAGGAGTAACTTTAAAAGGTGATAATTTAATCGTCCCTGTTACTGGTAAAATAGATATTTTGCATTTTTTGAATGATAAAGATGTTTATGTGGCTGATTACAAAACAGGGAAAGTTTTGAAAGATTTTGATAAAGGTGTAGAACATGAAAAGATTAAAGCTCATTTTTATAAAAATCAATTAATCTTTTATAAGATACTTATAGATAGATCTAAGAATTATAATAATTTAAATGTGTTAGGTGGAATTTTAGAATTTGTGGAAGGTGATGAATTAAAGGATTTAACTTTACAAATAACAGATGAGGATACTGAGAGACTAGAGAGATTGATTATAGGGGTGTATAAGAGGATTATCAATCATGATTTTATTGTGCCGGATTATATAAAAGAGATGGGGGAACTAGAGGCGGTAGAGGAGTTTGAGAGAGTGATTTTGGAAAAATAAAAAACACCTCTGATGAACAAAAGTGTTTTTATAAACTTGTTGTCAGACTTGGAGTCGAACCAAGATTAAAGGCTTCAAAGGCCTCTGTCCTACCATTA
>CAZHNC010000097.1:0-2229 GCA_964532765.1 uncultured Candidatus Saccharibacteria bacterium
CATAAATTCAGGATTAACATTTACATCTTTTTCTTCAAAAGGAATATTATTTTTTATAAAAAATTCTTTAAGTTCCATACACCATGGACAATAAGTTTTTAAATATGCGATTATTTTCATTTATTTATTTTAACATAAAAATAAAATCCCCAACTTTCATTGAGGATTTTATATTATTTAAAATCACCTATTCTGTTTCAGCTACAACTTTTACCTTAACTATAGCTGTTTTATCTTTAACTTTTATCTCAACTTCATGTTCTCCAAGTTCTTTTATGACTTTATCCATAACTATAAAATGAGAATCAACTTTTATAAGATCAGCTATTTGATCTTTATGTAAAGCGGCAAAAAGATGTCCTTGTTCATTAGCTTTTGCTTTTATTTCATAAACTTTTGAAACAATAGAATCAAGATTTTTAACAACCTCTTCTTCTTTAATTCTTTTTTGTTCACCTTCAGCTTCTTTTAATTTTGTATATTTCAAAATAACAGCATCAGTTGCGTATTCTGCTTGTTTTTTAGGTATAAGACTGTTTAAAGCAAAACCATCTGCTACATTTACAGTATCATATTTTCTGCCTAAACCATGTATATCTTTAAGTAAAACTATTTTCATATGAATATAGAGTATACACTATTTATTTAATATTTCAACCGCTTTCAAATACTGATTATCTGTTCTATTTTTAATATCTTCTATTTTAGTATCCTCAGCTTTTTTTACCTCTATATCAGGTGTTAAACCAGAAACTGATATAGAATTACCGTTTGGAGTTAGCCAGCGAGCAATAGTTATTTTCAAAGCTGTGTCTTTTGTTAATTTCATATATTCTTGCACTGAACCTTTACCAAAAGTCTTTTCTCCTACAATTGTCGCTAATTTATAATCCTGAAGTGCTCCTGCAACTATTTCAGAAGCGGAAGCTGAACCTCCATCAACTAAAACAACCATTTTAAATTTTTTATTTTTTAATAATTCAAAACCCGAACTTCTTAAATATTCAACTTTTTGTTTACTTCCATAATCTTGACTTACTACAACCTTACCTGCAGGTATAAAATAACTTGATATATTTACAGCTGAACCAAGATATCCACCAGGATTACCTCTTAAATCAATAATCAATTTATCAGAATTACTTTTAGAGAAATCTTGTATAGCTGTTTTAAATAAGTTATTCAATTGCTCTGAAAATGAATAAATTTTTATAGTGTATATATTTGTATTTTTATCATAAAATTTATCCAAAGTTGGTAAATTTATAGTATCTCTTATAAGTTTAAAGTCTAAAGGCTTATCTAAGCCATTTCTATAAACCTGCAATCTAACTTCTGTACCCTTTTGTCCTCTTATCATTTTTACAGCTTCATCTATAGACATATCAACTGTAACCTTATCATTTATCTTTATAATTTTATCACCAGATTTGACACCTGCTTTTTCAGCTGGACCACCTATTATAGGAGATACTACAGTTATAACACCATCCTTTTTACCAACTTCCATACCAACACCTTCGAAACTACCTTTTATCTCTGTTTCAAAATTTTTAGTTTCTTCTGGTGTAAAGAAAGTTGTATACGGATCTTCTTCTGAATCAACCATACCTTTTATAGCACCATACACCCTTCTCTGTTCTTTTGTCATATTATCATACTCTGAAACTGTTGTAGATGAAATCTCTTGACCTAATTTATCTTTATGTTTAGTAGTAACAAATTGTTCATCTAAAATATTCCAAACTTTCCAGAAAGTATTCATATCAACATCACTTTGTGTTGCAGAATTTTTATAATCCGAAGATAAAAATATAACTAAATTTCCCACAAAAAAGCCAGATGTAAATATTATAAATACAGATAATATTTTAATTAATATTTTTTTGTTTATATTCATAAAAATATTTTACCTTAAAAAACCAAACATTATCTATTGTTGCTTTTATGAAATGTGTTATAATGATAATACATTAAAATTTAAATAATAATCAAAAAACATAAAAACTTGGCACAGAATAACAGTAATAGAATAAACATTAATCATTATATAAAAGCTCCACAGATAAGAGTTATAGATCAAAATGGTGTCAATTTAGGTATAATATCAAATGAAGAGGCACAAAGATTGGCAAAAGAGGCAGAATTGGATTTAATAGAAATATCATCAAACACAAATCCACCTATTGCAAAAATCATGGATTATGGTAAATTTCAATATGATGAAAA
>CAZHNC010000098.1:0-2212 GCA_964532765.1 uncultured Candidatus Saccharibacteria bacterium
ATTTAAAGTGTATCTTTTTCTAAATAATTCAAGTTCTTTTTCATCACTATATATATCTGTACCTTTAAATAACATATGCTCTAGAAAATGGGCAACACCCTCCTTCCCTGCAGGATCATCAAAAGCACCGTATTTAAATACAAATCTAAAATGTATACATGGAGCACTTTCTATTTTTTTATATAGCACAGGAACACCGTTAATCTCGGTTTTTTCAAATGCATATGGATCAAATTTTAATGTCATAATATGGGTATTATACCATATCAAGCTCATGTTTATGAACCATTTTGTTTTCTATATTTATAACTCTTTCATCTATATCAATTAACTTATCTTCAACATTAATTAATCTTCCATCTATATCTACAATTTTGTTTTCAATTCTAAGAAAACGATTATCAACCTCATTAAATCTTTTATCAACTTTTAAAAAGCCTTGATTCATCTCAGATCTTAACTCAACTTTTGTATCATCTACAACTTTAAAAATCATATCAAAACCATCAGTGACAGCTCTTTTTAAATCAGAAATAACTAAATGAAATTCATCTTTAGTTAAATATTCTTTTGTATTATTAATGTTTTTTATTGTCATCGAATATGATTATATAGTAAGCAAAAATTCCGTCAATTTTTTCTAGAATTGTGATATATTTTTTTGTAGAGTCAATAAAAATTTGATAAATATCTATACGTTATAAGTTATTTTAACTGTAGATATTTTCTACAATTTTCAAAGCTTGTTTTAATTCATCTATTTCTTCAAAAATATCTTCTTTACTTAAAGATAAAGAACTGTGTAGATTTGAAATACTATTACTTAATATCTCTGATATTTCATTGTAATTTTTAACATCAGCCATTTCTAAAACTTGAGCAAATAAACCATTTGAAGATATAAAAACATCGGCAGAGTTCCTAGATAATTCCTCACGATTAATTTTAAATACCATATCTTTATCATAAACAAACATTGAGAATGTCTCATAAGTTAAATTGCTACTTAATATATTGAGTATTTCATCATGAACAAGTTTTATGGAATTTATTATAATTTCCTTATCACCCGTTTTCTTTGATTCTATTAATGCGTTTACTATTTTTGTATACATGCTTATATTGTATAGAATATATTATTTTAATCCTCATGACAATCAACAAGACAACCTTTCTTAAAAGATTTTACAATATCTTTTAATTGTATATTCGTATCTTGATTATCTATAACCCTCTTAACTTTAATAATATATTTATTTTCTTTAATATTTTTGATAGATATATCTGTAAACATAAATTCAAGTTCATCAATATCAAATATTATCTTATTTAAGAATTCTGGTGTTTTAAAAATTTTACATTTTTCTAATAAGAATTTTGAAGGATTATTTAAGATATCATCAATTTTCTTTATTCTGTTATTTTTATTTGAATATTTACTTAAACCCTCATCGGTCATATTGACTAATGATTCTAGCAAGATTAGGTATATTTTATTGTTTAAATAAGGTAGTTTTTGCATTACAAAATTAATCAATTACACCAACCCTAACTCCACATAAAACTTAGAACCCTTTCCTTCCCCATCTGATTCAACCCAAGCATGACCATTATGTGCTTTCAATATTTCATTAGCAACATATAAACCTAAACCTGTACCAAGAATATTTGTTTTATTGGCATCAGGAGCACGTGTAAACTTATTAAATAACATAGGCATAACTTCAGGCTTAATACCAACACCTGTATCTTGAACTTTAACTATAACTGTATTATTTTCAGTCTTTGATAGATATATATCTATACCACCTTTTGGAGTGTATTTTATAGCATTATCTATTATATTAAATAATACTTGTTTTATTTTACCTTGATCAACATTTACTCTGTATTCAATATTTTCATCATTATGTATATTTATATATAAACCAGCACGATCTATACTAACTTGAACTTCTTTTATTATATTTTTTATCAGATCAGTGATATTTATAATAGAAAAATTATATTGCATTCTCCCTTGTTCAATACGAGATATATTGAGATAATCTTCTACGATCATAACAAGATCAGTTGTGGAACGAGCTATCTTATCTATAGCATCCTCAACTTCAGGGTTATCAACTTTACCAAAAGTTCCATCTAAGATCATAGATGAATATCCGCGCATAGCAGTTAAAGGTGCACGAAGTTGATGGGTAGCAAGAGACAT
>CAZHNC010000099.1:0-2141 GCA_964532765.1 uncultured Candidatus Saccharibacteria bacterium
TTTTGATAAATCTATATCATCTTCTATTAAAAGTATACGCATTTTATTTTATTTTATTATATTTATTTAATTTAATAATATTAACATGTTAAAAGATAACATATCAATATATTATCAATTTATATTTAAATTTTATCAAAAGAAAAGTTAAATTTCTTATAAAGAAAAAATAAATATTTTTTATATAAATAAAATACTTTAAAGACAAAATTATTCATTCATGCTACACTCTAAATATGACATTTATAGATGAAATGAAATTACATATTAAAGCAGGTAATGGTGGAAATGGTGTTGTTAGATGGCTTCATGAATACGCTAAAGAATTTGGTGGTCCTTCAGGTGGTAATGGTGGTCGTGGTGGTGATGTGTATATAAGAGCTATTGCAGATACTTTTTATCTTAGAAAATATGCACATAGAACAGAGTTTTTTGCTGAAAATGGAGAATTTGGCTCAGGAAATTCATGTGATGGTGCAGGTGGAGATGATTTGTATATAGATTTACCTGTAGGTTCTATTATAAAGAGAATACAAGATATAAATATTCATGATTCTAATACAATAGTTAACTCAGAGATAGAGTTGACTGAAGTTGGACAAATAATCAGATTGTTAAAAGGTGGTTCTGGTGGATATGGTAATCAATATTTTAAATCTTCTACAAATATTAAACCTGAAGAATGGACACCTGGTAAACCAGGAGAAGAGGGTATATTTTCTATAGAAGTTCAAATGATTGCTGATATAGGTTTGATAGGTTTACCAAATGCAGGGAAGTCATCTCTTTTAAATGCCTTAACAAAAGCAGATGTAAAAGTTGGCAATTATTCTTTTACTACTCTAGAACCAAATCTAGGTGCTATATATGAAATAATTTTAGCTGATATACCAGGTCTAATAGAAGGTGCATCTGAAGGTAAAGGTCTTGGTCATAAGTTTTTAAGACATATAAAGAGAACAAAAATATTGGTACATTGCGTATCTTTAGAACAAGATGTTGATGAGATGATAAAAGTTTATAAAACCATTAGAAATGAATTAAAAGAATTTGATAAAACTTTGTGTGATAAAAGAGAATTTATTTTATTAACAAAGAGTGATATCTTTGGTATTGATGATGCTATTGTAAAAAAAGATCAATTTATTAAAAATTTAAATATAAACAATAATGATTTAAAAATAGTCTCAATATATGATTTGGATTGCTTAAAAGATTTAAGTGATTGGCTTGTTAAGATTATAAGAACTTCTGAAGATTTATTATAAATCAATTAGGATTTATAAGTATTTAATGTATTAAGTAAAAATTGATTTTATTTTATTTGTGTGTTATTTTTATATAGCTGAATACTAAGTGGTTTTCAGTATTTTATATAATAAAACATTCAAAAAGTAGAAAGATTGAATAAATGGAACTGTTCACTTTTTTTGGTGTAGGAAAACATCAAGATCAGGAATTTACCTTAACTCCTGGCTGGTTATTTAAAGGTAATAGAATGGTTATTGATTATCCTGATCATGGATTGAGATGTTTTGACGTTGAATTGTTCATAAGGAATAATTTGATTGATAATCATACATTGATTCAGATTAGTCATGGTTTATTTAAACCATATATGGGTCTTTTCTTGGATAAAGATGAAGATAAAAATTCTGAAATGATAACTATTTGCATAGTTGTAAATGGTTTAGTTTCTATTGATTACACTTCAAGTACTGCAAATGTCTTATTTTTTAGACATATAAACAAATATTCATCATCTATGATTATTGTAAATTTACATAAAAAAGATAGTGAATTGAATTTTGCTGTAATTGATATGATCGATGGTAAAACCAAAGATATATCGATTCTATATGATCCGAAAGAGTGTAAACCTTTTTTTGTTGATTATAGCAAACAAAACTTACGCAAGATCTTCCCTGAACGTAATAATCATGTAAATATTGTGTTTAGGGTATTTAATAGGGTATCTAAATTACTAAAAAAAAGTAATAAAATGAAACCATTGGCACATTCTAGAAAATGAATATTGAGACATTTCTCAATAAAGTCACCTATATCTTCGGATATGGGTGCTTTTTCATTTACTAAAAATATGCTAAAAATAAGTGATATGAATAATGAATATATACCAG
>CAZHNC010000100.1:0-2121 GCA_964532765.1 uncultured Candidatus Saccharibacteria bacterium
TAAATATATCTTTAAAGCGCTCCAAAAGAGCGTTTTAAATTTGAAAAAATATTAATAAATAATATAATAAAATTATGTCCATAGTATCTTATATAAAAGAAGTTATAGCAGAAACAAAAAAAGTAAAATGGCCAACAAAAAAACAAATAATAAACTATACACTTATAGTTATAGTTCTTTCTATTATTATGGCTATATATGTTGGAGCATTAGATGCTTTATTTGCAAAATTATTATCAAAAATCATATAAATAATATAATATAATCTAAATAAAAAATATGGCAAAACAAGTTGAAAAAGATAGAAATTGGTATGCTATACAAACATATTCTGGATATGAAAATGCAGTTGTACGTAATCTCAGACAACGTATAGAATCTTTGGGTCTAGAAGATAAAATATTTAATGTTTTAATACCTACTAAAAAAGTTATAAAAATAAAATCAGGTAAAAGAATAGAGGAAGATGAAAAAATATATCCAGGTTATGTATTGGTTGATATGATCGTAAATGACGAAACATGGTTTATAGTAAGAAATACTCCTCGTGTTACAGGTTTTGTTGGTTCAGGTAATATTCCTGTACCAGTTTCAGATACAGAACTTGCTGATATATTTACAAACATGAAAGGTGATAATCTTATACATAATCTAGATGTAAATATAGATGAATATGTTTCTATAGTTGATGGACCTTTCAAGGATTCAGAAGGTAAGGTTTCAAAGATAGATCAAGAAAAAGGTAAGTTAATAGTATTGGTTTCTATGTTTGATAGAGAGATACCAGTAGAATTAGACTTCTTGCAAGTAAAGAAAAAATAGGTTATTATCAAAATCACGAATTTAAATCGCAAAATTAAACTAAAAATATGGCTAAAAAAGTAACAAAAATTATAAAACTACAAATAGCAGCTGCAAAAGCTACACCAGCACCACCTATCGGTACAGCTCTTGGACCTGCAGGTGTTAACATAGCTGATTTCGTTAAAAGATTTAACGATGCAACTCAATCTATGATAGGTAATACAGTTCCAGTTGTTATAAATGTATATGATGATAGAACTTTTGATTTTATCATGAAAACTCCACCAGCAGCTGAGATGGTTAAAAAAGCTATTGGTATAGAAACTGGTTCAGGTACACCTAACTCTAAGAAAGCAGGAAAGATTACAAGAAAACAAATAGAAGAGATAGCGGAGAGAAAGATGGTTGATATGAACGCTTATGATCTTAAAGGTGCTATAAAGATGATAGAAGGTACATGCCGTTCTCTTGGAGTAGAGGTTATTGACTAATCATAAATAATCAAATACAGAAAAAAATAACTATCCTGTTTGGGGATAGTCTATTTTTTTGCTATATTTAATCTATGAATATTCATTTAATTTTAATATCAATACTTGAAGGTTTAACAGAATTTTTACCAATATCATCAACTGCACATCTTATAATCTTTTCAAAGATAGTAAGTCTTAATTTAACAGATGAATATATAAAATTTTATTTATTATTTATACAATTTGGTTCATTATTGGCCGGAACATCAATATTTGCAAAGAAACTTTTAACAGATAGGAAATTATTTATCAATATTTTTGTATCCTTTTTACCTAGTGCGATACTTGGTTTTATTTTTTATAAAATGTTTAAACATCTATTAGAGGGTAATATGTTATTGTTATCCCTGATGCTCATTTTGGGTGGTATATTGTTTATATATCTTGAGAAGGTGTTTATGAAAAGAGGTGTATATGTATCTAATCAAAAAGATATTTTGAATAAAAAGGATGCATTGATTGTTGGTGTGGCTCAAGCCATTGCTATTATTCCCGGAGTATCCCGTTCAGGTGCGACTATAATAGCGGGTGTTTTTAGAAATATAAAAAAAGCTGTTATAGTTGAATATACTTTCATATTAGCTTTACCAACTTTAGGTGCTGCGGTAGTTTATGATGCATATAAATCAAGGGATATTTTTGTGTCTATACAAAATTATAATTTATTAATATATGGTTTTATTATAGCTTTTATATCAGGGTATATAACATTATGGTTTTTGAAAAAATATTTATCTCGAATATCTTTATCTTTTTTTGGTTGGTATAGGATAATATTAGCTAT
>CAZHNC010000101.1:0-2097 GCA_964532765.1 uncultured Candidatus Saccharibacteria bacterium
GCGTAAAAAAATACGAGATTTAGAATCCGATAAAAATAAAATTAAATATGAAGATAATGAATCTTTTAATGATTATTATGATCAAAATAATGAGGAAATTATTTTGTCTGGTATACATTTTAAACCTAGTGAAGTTCTTTATAACAATGATTATGAAGCTTATAAAGAAGAGCTTAGTGATTCAAAATGGATTCCTTTTTAATTAAAATATATGTGGTTAAAAATTAAAAGCAAAAAAGTAATAGAAATTGATGATAATGTTATAAAAAGTATTTTAAATTTTTATCCAGAAGAAAATCTTATAAGTTATCCGGTTTTTATAGATTCTTTTAAAAAACAGTCTATAACAATAAAAGAATTAAAAAAAGTTTCAGAAAAGATATTGTTACCTTGGCAAATTTTTTTATTAAATAAAAATAATCTAAACAAAGTATTAGATCATATAGAACAAGAAAGAAAGGATAAGGTACCTCTAAGTGTTTTTTTGAATAAAAGAAAAGCAGGAGGTGATATAACTTCAAAAAGAATATTAGATAGGTTAATAAGGATTCAAAATTATGTATCTGAAAATGGTTCGTTGCCTAAGAATGTTTTCTGTGATTCGCTTAGAGGTCTAACTGTCAAATCGGCAGCAAAACACATCATTAGATATTTGGATATAGATTTTGATAAAATAAGAAATGAGGTTTTTGACGCTCAAAAAACTTTGGCCTATTTGAAATTAAAACTAGATGATAAAAACATAAACTTATGTGAAGGTGTGCTATCGAATGGTATGTTACCTCAGGTTGGCGTGTCTAAATCTGTATATAAAAATACAAGTGGCTTCGCAATCAAAAGTGATACCATACCTTTTATTTTTTTACCAGGAGAAACAAAACCTGACGAGGCTTACACTAGACAGATCTATACCTTGTTTTACTTAGTAACTGGTATAGGATTGGGTGATTTCCAATATCTTTTTGAAAGTAAGTTGTCTTATAGAGGAATACAAAAAATAAAAAAAGAACAAAAATTTATCCATAACATAGTCTCTGAAATATTGTTGCCACAAGAAGAAACTGATAAGTTAAAAACAAAAACCTATCTTATTGATAAATCATTTTGTGATAAATTAAAATTGAAATATAAATTATCTATTAGAGCCATAATAACAATTCTTAGAATTAGAGGTTTTATAAATCCAGATATATATAATGATATAGAAAAACAGATTCCTAAAAAAGGACTATCTTCAAATCAACAGTTTTTCAATACTCCAAATATATCAACCTCCGTTAAAAAATTTTGTGGAAATAAGGCTATAGATATAATTAACACTTCAATAAAAAATAAATTAATTTTTCCAACTCAGGCACAGTATTTAATTTTCGGTAGGTCTAGAATTCCTGAATATAAAAAATATGTAACAGAAATGAAACTATAATTATGATTATACTCGATAACAATATTATTAACGATATCATGGATAAAAACATTGAACTCAGGGATGATCAGGTATTTTATATACCTGAAGATATAAGACTAGAAGCAGAATTATCATCGATATTAAAAAATAAAAAAGTTTCAAAAAATATTAAAGATATCTTATCATTAAAATTTTTTAATGAATTTGATTATTATATTAATTACAGATATTTTTTAAATCATGCTGGAGGTAACTCTTTTTATAGTTTAAAGGGTTTTGGTGATGTAGCCATATTAGCTAGTATTAAAACATTATTAATGTCACCAGATTTCCTTGAAAATCAAAGATTACCAATGACTGATGTAAGTGAGGATATAAAAATTTTTACAAGAGATGACGGTCTTATTAAAAGAATAGAGAATAATTTTCCTGATCAAATTGATAAAAAAATATTCATTTTAGGTTTAAATGACCTCATGCTATAATACTCACTATATGTCAACCATAAACGAATCTCACATAGAACAAACCCTCATCGATATCCTCACGTCTAGAGGTTACAACTACAACTCAGGACCAGACATCGCTCCATACTCCTCAAACCCTCTTAGAGAAGGTTTTGACTCCGTCATCCTAGAAAAAATCTTCAAAGACTCACTCCATAAACTAAACCCTGAAGTTCCTGAATC
>CAZHNC010000102.1:0-2094 GCA_964532765.1 uncultured Candidatus Saccharibacteria bacterium
CCTGTGGTTATTCACCGTGCTATTGGTGGATCTATAGAGAGATTTTTGGGTGTAGCTATAGAACATTTTGGTGGATCATTTCCATTATGGCTTTCTCCGGTACAGCTTAAACTTGTTCCAATAGGTGAGAGGCAGATGGATTTTGCATATGATTTATTTAAAAAAATAAGAGGAGCAGATATACGTATAGAGATAGATCAAAGTAATGAAAGTTTAGGTAAAAAAGTTCGTGCAGCTAAGATGGAAAAGATTCCTTATGTGATAGTGATAGGGGATAAAGAGATAGAAAGTGGTACATACACACTTGAAGGAAGGGGAGAGGAAAAAGTTTCAGGATTAAGTTTTGAAGATATGATAAAATTCTTAAAAGATAAAATAGATAATAGAAGTTTATAATATAAATTTAAAATAAAAAAAATAAATGAAAGAATCTGAAATTAATATTGAAAAAGATACAGATCAAGAACTGGGATCAGATCAAGAAATAGATATTAATAGTCAAGAAGTTTTAGATTCTGAGAAAAAAAGAAGATTTGAAAATATTCCTGTTTTCGAAGATAGGATAAGTGTTGAATTAAATGATATAAAAGAAAAAGCAAATATATATTTTTCATCTATAAAGAAAATCTTTGATAAAAGGGATAAATTAAAAGATACTGATTTTGAAGTATTTGATAAAGATTTTGAAGATATGGGTTTAGAGGATTTGATTGATAGATATTATTCCAATATTAAAACTATAAAAACTCTTGAAGAAGAATATGATATTTGTGTACAAAATTTTAGATCTTTATTAAAAGAAAATATTGAAGATGAAAGTGCTTTATCGAATTTTTTAAAGATTTCAAAGGTACATGATTTATATATTGAGAAATATAAACAATTATCATCAATATTGTCTATAAATGAAGCTATTAAGCTTAGAATACATAAACTTATTTCTGAAGAATTGGATTTAGATACAGAAACAGATTTATTTGATGGTGGTACTTTTAAAATAAAATCTTTAAAGAAAGATATAAAAGATACAAAAGGTTTTTTAGGTATAGGTAGATTTTCAAAAAAAACTGAATTACAGGATTTAAATAATCAATTAAAAAGAGTTGAATATTTACGTAATATATATAATTATACAGCTTATACCATAGGAGATTTTAGGCCTTATGCTATACATGATTTTCAATATGAAGATTTATTAAAAAAAGCTTCTGTTATTATAAGAAAACGGTTCGAAAAAGTAAAAGATAGATTATCTGAATCATATGAAGATTTTGCTCCTTTATTTGATACTGAAAATTTACAATCATTTACAGAGAAAAATATAACAAAATTTGTTTTTAGTGAAATTGATTTGATATCAAAAGAAAAACATATAACTGATGAGTGTATAGATGAATTTAAACCAATAATATCTGATTTATGTTATGGATTATCTGATTATATTGATATACGTAATAAATCTTATACTGTTACTTTAGAAGGGCTTAATGATGATGATAGAGATAAATATAATCATTTTGAATCACAATTAAATAATTTAACATTTGATTTTAGGCAAATATTTCATAATATAATAAAAAAATATTCAAATAATCATTCTATATCAAATGATGCTTTTGATACTATTTATAAAATCGATGGTATTTATAAAAATTTTAATAATACATTGATACGTGATTCTGTGATAAAAATTAATCATGATTGTTTTGATATGTTTAATTTAAATTTAAATTTTATTGATAGTGGATGGTATGATATTGGTATAAAAACAGATAGAGGTGATATAGATTATGAAAATAATCAGAATATAGATTTTATTAAAAATTTAAACATTGGAGGTTACGGTAATCATATTTTTATGGGTAATTTTTTCTCAAATACAGAATTATCTATGTTGAAAGAGAGATTTGGTGAAGATTTTGATATCAAGTTAAAAAAGATGATGTCTAGAATAATAGATAATACTTATTTATCCAATGAAGTAATACGATCTGGTTTTAATTTAAAAGATTATAAAGGTTTTATTGATTCAGAAAATGTAGAATTATTTTTTGTATCATATTTGCTAAACAATGATAATTCTATTACAAAAGA
>CAZHNC010000103.1:0-2092 GCA_964532765.1 uncultured Candidatus Saccharibacteria bacterium
CTCATTTCCTGTCATTGTTCTTATTTTCTTTATAAAAATACTTTTTCCATACTCCCCAACTCTTTTCTGTGTTATATGTATATCATTACCATCTTCTATTTTTATTGCTAACCAAATAAATGGATATAATATAATCAATGGAATAAATAATATAAGTGAAAGTATTATATCTATGAATCTTTTAAAAATAGAAAATATTTTTTTATCAGCCAATGATATATTTTCCAATATCCATTCTGGATTTATAGATGATAAAGGTATTTTTTTAAAAATATTTTCATATAAATCTGAAAATTCTACATATAAAGCACTATTATTTATAAATAAATTATTATAAATAAATTCTGATAATTTTTTATTTACACTAAATTTATCAACAACAATTATTGAATAATTAGATAAATCTATCTGTTTAAAATCATCTTCCGAATCTTTATTCAAATCTATAATTTTATCAAAATAAAATGGATATCTATTATTATTATTTACTTCTTTTATTAACTCAATAGAATCTTCTCCTGAAGCTATAATTATAGCTTTTTGTTTTTTATGTGTTTTGTGTAAAACTTTAAATAAAAATAATCTCCAAAATATCAATAATAATGTAGAGATGATTATATATATAACCAATATTGTTTTAGGTGTAGCTTGATTTTCTTGATATGGGGATATGATATAGAAATATACAGCGGTGATAAATAAGTTTATTAATTGAGAATTTATTATTATACCTGAATTTTTTTTCTGTAATCTTAAAGTCTGACTCTCATACATACCTGATATTAAAAAAACAATAAACCATACAATAGATATATATAAAAATGTTGATATGAATATATAAAATTCTATTATATTTGGTATTGATATATATCTAACAATATATGATAAAAAAATAGATGCTGTTATAAACAAAAAATCACCTAAAAATAATACTATTTTTTCTTTACTATTCAAATTAAATAACATATTATGTATTATAACCTATGATTGATAAAAATAAAAAACTATTAATTTTTATAACTAAATCCAATTGGGGAGGTGCACAAAAATATGTTTATGATGTATCTACCAACTTATCTCATGATAAATACGATATAACAGTTGTTATGGGTGGTGATGGTATTCTAAATCAAAGACTAGTTGATTTTGGTGTAAAAACTATCACCTTGAATTTTTTAAAGAGAGATATTAGTATCACTAATGATTTAAAAACTTTCTTTGAAATATATAAAATTTTAAAAATAGAAAAACCGGATATAATACATTTAAATAGTTCAAAAATTTCAGTAATAGTTTCTATAATAGGTAGAATAATTGGTATAAAAAAGATTATTTTTACAGCACATGGTTGGGCTTTTAATGAAAATAGATCAAAAATTTCAAAATATATAATAAAATTTCTGTATTTTATTACAATGATCTTTTCACATAAAACAATAGCTGTGTCTCAAAAGATAATAAAACAAGTTGAAAATTGGCCTTTTATTAAAAATAGAATTAAATTAATTTATCCCGCAACAACAGAACCTATATTCTTAGAAAGAGAAGAATCAAAAGTTTTTTTAAAAAATAAATGTAATTTAAATAAAATAAATAATAATACAATATGGTTTTCAAGTGTAGGTGAATTACATTATATAAAAGGACACAAATATGCCATACAGGCTTTTAAAAAAATATCTGAGCATAGACCTGATATTGATTTTGTATATATTATCATAGGGGGCGGCGAAATAAAGCAAAAACTACAAGATGAGATAAATAATTTAGGTTTACAGGAAAAAGTTTATTTATCAGATTATTTGGATAATGCAAGCTCATATTTAAAAGCTTTTGATTATTATATATTTCCTTCCTTATCTGAAGCTTTTGGTTATGCTTTAGTTGAAGCCGGACAAGCTAAACTTCCTGTAATAGCATCAAGAGTTGGTGGTATACCTGAAATTGTAGATGATAATTTAAACGGATTACTTTTTGAATCTGAAAATATTGATGATTTATATAGTAAAATATCTTTTTATGTAGATAATAAAGAAACAGCAAATACATATAGTGCTAATTTGTTTAACAAAATAGAACAAAATTTCTCTCT
>CAZHNC010000104.1:0-2089 GCA_964532765.1 uncultured Candidatus Saccharibacteria bacterium
ATTTCTTATTTTATTAGCCTTAGCTTGTTTATCTGTTATAACAGCAGAATAATTTTTTTGTTCTTTTTGATTTAATGCTAATAATTTAGCTTTTTCTGCATTTATAGCATCTATTTTTTTCTTTTGAACCTCTACTTCATATTTTGAATCATATTCTTTTGATCTTTTTTCATCCAATTGTTTTTTCTCTAACTCTTCTTCTTTTTTATCTTTATCTATTATACCTATAGATTCTCTTATTTTTGTATTTATAAAACCATATGCATCTATATCTCTAAAAAAATCTGATATATTATCATTTGATAAAAATATTTCTACAGGTGAAATATTATCTATTTCATAAGCACTTCTAATAACTTCTGTTAAACCTATTTTATTTTTATTAATCCTCTCTTGCAATCCAACAATAGTTGTTTCTTTTGATTTTATATCTTTACCCAGAGTTGATATAGAAAGTTCATGTTGTTTTATCTTAAGTTTTGCCTGTTGAGCTTGATTTTCCAATATCTTTTTATCACGAGCTATAGACGCACCCTCGTTTTTCAAGCCGGTCAATTGTTTATTTAGATTTGAAATCTCAGTTTCAGTTTTTTCCAATTCAGCCAAACATATTGATCTATTTTCTGGTAAATTACAATCAACATCAGCAGCATTTACATTTATATTAATATTTAAAAAATATATTGTAGAAAATAAAACAATAGTAAAAAATACTGTATTTAAGATTTTTGAAATAAAATTCATATAGAGAATATTATATCAAATAAATATGTACTTTTGAAATAAAAATAAAACCTCACTTTTTTTCAATGTGAGGTTTATTATATTATTTTAAAAAAATATCTATTCTGTTTCTTCTTTCTTACCCTTTTCTACAGACACACCTATAGATGACATATCTATTTCTGTTGAAGATTCTTCTTTTTCTTCTTCATGTTTAGTTGCTGTTACAACAACATCTTCTGGATTATCTATAATCTTTACACCTTGTGATACTTTTATATCAGCTATAGTTATATGATCATCAACCTCTTTCAAAACAGACAAATCAACCTCAATCTCATGTGGTAAATCTTTAGCTTCAGCTTCAACCTCTATTTCAAATATATTTTTAATCAAATCAGCACCATGATTTTTAACAGCTTCTGATACTCCAGTAAACACAAGAGGTATATTCACTCTTATTTTTTTACCTTTTTGAACTGCATAAAAATCAACATGTAATACATCACTATTTCTTACATCTTTTTGAACATCATGAATAAGAACATCTTGATCAGATTTTAATCCTGACAATGTTATAACTGTAGATTCACCTACTTCTTTATAAAGTTTTATAAAATCTTTTTGATTTATAACTATAGATGTAGAAGGATATGAAGGACCATAAACAACTGCTTTTATAGAACCTGACATATCTATATCTTTAGTAAATTCTTGTACTTTTAATGTATGTGTCATAATGAAAGTTAGTATACACTATTTTATAAAAATAACAATTATATAATTAATATATAATCGTTATTTTTAATTTTGATTTTATTTAAGTTTTTTTCAGTTAAATTAAATTAGAATCCAGAACCTGATCCATAACCAGAACCTGCGCCAACAGCAGAAGATCCACCGTTTGTTAAATCAATACTCAAAGAAACGGTTGAATTTCCATAATTAATACCTGCTACAGCTACAGCACCCCCAGAAGTACGTTTTGTTTCAAGAGGAGATGCAAATACACCGTTTGCAGATTTGAATGTTGTAACAGCTGTTAGTTGATTAAGTTTTGTATTATCATTATCATACATAGCACCACTAACACCGTTAATATCAGTTATATATACATAACAATACCCTCTTGCTTCCATAGCTATATCTCTCTCAGGTTTAGATGATAAAGCTTTAGCTGCTATAAGAGTATCATATAAAGTTTCTGTACCAGCATTAGGCCAAAGATATGTACCGGAAGGATTATAAACCTTATTACAATCTATAATACCAGAAGTTGTTTTAGGTACCATATCCCAAGAATTATAAGTGGACATAGGTATTCTACCGTTATTATTTAAAGCATATATAGCTAAAGCCTTTTCCA
>CAZHNC010000105.1:0-2067 GCA_964532765.1 uncultured Candidatus Saccharibacteria bacterium
TAAGACAAACTTATTTTTATTCTTTTCAGTATCATTTACATTTATAAATATTTGGAGATTTTTATTAAAAAAATATAAACCATTAATACAAAATGTTTATATTTTTGGATCAGGTGAGGATTTTAACGATCTAATACAATATCTAAAAACCAATAAAGACAATTATTATCGTCTGGCAAAATATATTGATTTAGATAAAATGTATGCAGAAGATATTAAGAAAGAGTTTAAAAATATACCTTTAGATAATCAAAATATAATTGTTATAGATACAGATCATGCAAAAATAAAATCTATAAAAGAATATTTATATGAAAGTATTTATATAGGTATAAAATATGTTGAAATAAAAAACTTCTTTGAACAAGTAATGAAACGTATCCCTCTTAGTCAAATAGATGAATTATGGTTTTTGACATATATACAAAGATCAGCAACTCCAGCATATTTGTTTTTTAAAAGAACTTTTGACCTTTTGTTTTGTGTGTTTTTATTACCAACTTTTATAATATTTCCAATAATTAAGATTTTGATGTATTTTGAAGATAAGGGAAAATTATTTATTTATCAAAGTCGTGTTGGTTTAATAGGGAAAATTATAAAAATTCCAAAAATAAGAAGTCGTAAATATGATGATGCTGGGGTAAAATTTGGCGCTGCTCATCATGAAAACCCGGTATCTAAATTGGGGAAAATATTAAGACCTACACGTATAGATGAATTACCTCAAGTTATATCTGTGTTAAAAGGTGATATATCACTCATAGGTCCCAGACCTGAGATTAAACATATCACAGATGATTTATGTCGTGAATTACCTTATTTTATGATGAGAACTTTAGTCAAACCCGGACTTTCTGGTTGGGCACAAATAAATCAAGATTATGTACCATCAAATCTTAGAGAGACAAGGTTAAAACTTTCTTATGATTTTTATTATATAAAACACAGATCAATATCTCTTGAAATACAGATATTTTTAAAAACCATAAGAACTGTTTTGAGTAGATTTGGTAGTTAGTAGTTAATTAATCATATTATTATAAATAAAAGATAAAATAAATGAATAAAAACATATTAATTATAGGTGGAGCGGGTTATATAGGGTCATCATGTGTTAATAGTCTACTAAAAAAAGATTTTAATATTACTGTTATTGATGATTTATCTACAGGGCAAAAAGATAAAATAACAGATAATATTATTTTTTTAAATATTAATATATTAGATTTAAATTCTTTGGATAATATTTTCGAAAAAGGTAATTTTAATACAGTAATACATTTTGCAGCCAAAAAATCTGTTTCAGAAAGTGAAGAAAATCCTGATTTGTATTTTCAAAATAATGTCGTCGGTACTTTAAATATTTTATCAATGATGAGTAAATATAAAGTTCCTAAAATAATCTTCTCATCTACTGCAGCTGTTTATAAACCGAAAATCGAAGATGATGCTATTTATGATGAAAATTCTGAAATAGAACCTATAAATGTATATGGTCGTACTAAATATATTTGTGAACAAATAATTCAAGAGTATAAGAGACTTAATAAAATAAATACTTTCATAATATTTAGATATTTTAATGTTGCAGGTAATTCAGAAATAAAATATTTGGAGAATAACGCTCAAAATGTTTTCCCTTTAATTATAAAATCAATAATAAATAATACGGAATTTAAAATTTTTGGTGATGATTATAATACAAAAGATGGTACATGTATCAGAGATTATATACATATAGATGATTTAATAAATGCACACATCTCAGCTCTGGATAGTGAAATATCTGATATATATAACCTAGGAACAAATAACGGTTTTTCTGTTAAGGATTTAATAAATTCATTTGAAAGAATATTAAATAAAAAGATGAATATAAAAATAGAAGGAAGAAGAAAGGGTGATTCTGCTAATGTCATAGCTAAATCTGAAAAAGCAGAAAAAATATTAGGTTGGAGGGCGAAAAAAAATCTCGATGATATAATTATTTCAATGTTAAAAACTTATGATATAATATAAACACTCATGTCAAAACTAACACAAAGATCAGCCACAGCACGTATA
>CAZHNC010000106.1:0-2028 GCA_964532765.1 uncultured Candidatus Saccharibacteria bacterium
CTATAGAATCATTATCCGATATTGCTTCTTCGTTATATGCAATATTATTTTCTTTATCTATATATACTATATCTTCACCAGCATCACATATAGTTTGAAATTCATGAGATATATTTTTAGTAAATACCCCACCAGTCGCAACAGTAACATAAGTATCTTCACCTATACCACATCTTTTATACACATTCATATAGGCTTTTATCATACTATTATAAAATTCTTCATGCTGCTCATCTGTTTCTGAAAAAGAATATAAATCCTTCATTAAAAATTCACGACCACGTATAATACCACTTTTAGCACGAAGTTCATTTCTCATTTTTGTTTGAAATTGATAAGAATATATAGGTAAATCTTTATATGACACAATAAAATTCTTCATCATTTCAACAATAGGCTCTTCATGAGACCAACCAAAACCTACCTCTGTCCCATTTTTTAATTGACTTTTAAACCATATATCAACAGTCTCATCTGACCAACGACCAGTTTTTTCCCATGTTTCCTTTTTTTGTAAAGATGACATTATCATTTCTTGACCTGATATATTATTCATCTCTTCTCTGATTATATTTTTTACATTTTCTAAAACTTTTATACCAAAAGGTAAATAAGCATATACACCTGCCATTTCTTTATGTACATAACCAGCTTTTATAAGAATCTGTGCATTTTTAGCTAATTCATCTTTTGGATATTCTTTACGAGTTTTTGTGAAAATATTTGTATGTCTCATAAATATGATAATATCATAAAATATAAGCTTTTTCGAATTTATTTAATATTATTTAACTTCAACAATTATATTGTCTTCATCGGAAACTTTAGAAACCCAAAATGGTGAATATTTAACTTGCATATTTATATTTCTCTGTATATCTGTTTTTATTTTTTTCATTGTCTCTTTTGAAAAACCTTTAAAAACTGAAGCAACTTGATCTTTTTTGATATGGGGTATTATTTCTATATTCAAATTTTTAAAAGCTATAGGTAAACCAGTTATAGGATCAAGACTTAATTCATAATCATTAATATTTATTTCATATTCAATAAGATCATATACAGGTTTAAATATAGTTACATAATCTTGTATCAATCTACTATTATTTATCAAAACTTTTTCAAAATCTTTTTTATCTATAACTATTAAAGCTGATTGATTTATAGAATTATCATAAACATAATTCTTCTTAAGAGGTATAAGATTTTCTGGTATTAGAGATAATATATCATCACTTGGAACATTTGAATTATCTTGTTTTACTATTTCTGTTGTAGTTGATTTTGATAAATCATTTACATAATCAATTGCATAAAATTTATCATAATTTTTTGTTCCTTTAAAACCAATAACTTTATACTTATTTAAAGTACTTGTTGAAATAAGATTTTTGTCTATTTTCTTAACATTAACATCTTCACTTAAATAAAAAGTTTTCCCTTCAATTTCAAATCTAGTATTTTTCACCAATTGAATATTATTGTTTGTCTCATTTATTAAAATTATCTTTTTAAAAATATCTGAACTAGTTGTGGCTGAATTTAATGTATAATATTCTTTTTCTTTCAATTCTTTTGTATTTACATTAGTAGTTGTGGATATCGACTTACTTGTTGAAGATATGTTTGTTATTGGAGCAAAAATATTTCTATCTTTATTATCCGCATTATTATATATAAGATTATATGATAAAGTTGTACTAGAATTTGTATTTTTTTCAGATAATATCATAGATATATTATCTTTAACCTCAAAAATAACAGTTTTTGTTTCAAAAGATATATAAGTTTTATTATTGAATATTGAATAATAAACTATAGATAAAACTAAAATTGTACACAAAAATAATATTAAAGGTATTTTACTTCTTTTATCTTTACCATCTATTGTGTGATATATATGATTAGATCTTACATCAAGATTTTTTGTAGAAATCTTTTTATCTTTCAAGATATGTAACTCTTGATTATTATTACGTTTGTTTATAAAAGTATTTTTTTTAGGTGGTATTATATCTGAATACATAT
>CAZHNC010000107.1:0-1984 GCA_964532765.1 uncultured Candidatus Saccharibacteria bacterium
TATGGTGGATTAATATAGGTTTAAACATAGGTTCAGAAATATATGGTAAAGGTTTTAAATATGTTAGACCTGTATTAGTTATTAAGGTTAATGATAGAAATTTTATAGGTTTACCTTTATCATCAAAAAACAAAAAAGATAAAAATAAGCCAAAAATATATACTCTAGATTCTAGATGTCATTCAATAATATTGAATCAAGTCAGATCTTTTGATAACAAAAGACTTGTTTGTAGAAAATATATATTATCAAAAAATCAGTTTAAAAAAATTATGTATAAATTTAAAAATATGATAACCACCGATATTTAATCGATGGTTACCCGGCCCGAAGGCAAAGAGAGATTATCTCTCATATAGATATGATATCAAATCTTATTTTTAAGTCAAACTCATGCTATAATCACCACTATGACCCCAGAAATAATCGATAAAATATTTCCAAACCCTCTAAAAACTCCAGGAGAGATACAGTCTATGTATCCAAAGAGAAGGCTCAATGAAGGTGCTATGGTGACTCGTATTGGTCCATCACCAACTGGTTTTATGCATCTTGGGGGTATATATATGGGATTGATATGCGAAAGATTTGCTCATCAAACTAAAGGTGTATATTTTTTACGCATAGAAGATACTGATAAAAAGAGAGAAGTCGAAGGTGCACAAAGAATAATCATAGATGCACTTGAAGAATATAATCTTATACCGGATGAAGGTCCAGGAAAAGGAGACTATGGACCATATATACAATCAGAAAGAAAAGATATTTATCAAGCTTATGCAAAATATCTTTTAGAAAAAGGTGATGCATATATATGTTTTGCAACTGAGGATGAAATAAAATCTACTGTAGAGGAACAGGAAAAAAATAATCTTAAACGTGGTTATTATGGGAAATATGCTATATGGAGAAATAAAACAGAATCAGAAGTTTTGGAAGCTTTAGAAAGAGGGTTGCCTTATGTTATACGTTTGAAATCTCATGGTGATTCATCTAAACATTTTACACATAATGATTTACTAAAAGGTGATGTAAGTTTACCTGAAAATGATCTTGATATGGTTATATTGAAAGGTGATGGATTACCAACTTATCATTTTGCCCATGTTGTTGATGATTATCTTATGGGTACAACACATGTTCTTCGTGGAGATGAATGGTTAGCTTCTATACCTGTACATTATGATTTATTTAAGACCTTAGGTTTTAATATTCCTCTATACGCACATATTTCTCCTATAAATAAACTTGATAATGGTAACAAAAGAAAATTATCAAAAAGAAAAGATCCTGAGGCAAATATACTTTTCTTTAAAGAAAAAGGTTTTCTACCTCAAGCTGTTATTGAATATCTATTAAACTTAGCTAATTCTGATTTTGAAGATTGGCGAAAAGAAAATCCTGATAAAGATTATAGGGAGTTTGAATTAACTATGAAGCGTCTTGCAAATAGTAATGGTCCGCTTTTCAATGAAATTAAGCTTCGTGATATATCAAAAGAGAAAATTTCTAGATTAAATAATAATCAGGTTTTTGAATATGTCTTAAATTGGGCAAAAGATTATGATAAATATTTTTATGATTTGTTAGGTGGAGATAAAGAGTATTGGTTAAAAATTTTCAATATAGAAAGAACGGGGGAACAAGTTAGAAAAGATATAGCAGTTTGGTCTGAAGTCTATGGTATTTATGATTTTTTTGATAATGAAAAATTTACGAAACCTGATCTTAATAATTTGACATCAAATTTTTCTATAGAAGAAATAAAGAATATATTAAATGATTATAAAGAAATATATGATGAAAATCATGATAAAGAAACATGGTTAAAAACACTTAAAAGTTTATGTTCAAAGTATGGTTTAGCACCTGATATAAAGACATATAAAGCTGATAAGCAATCTTTTAGAGGTCATGTTGGTGAGCTTACACAGGTGATACGTTTTGCATTGACTGGTAAAACACAAAGTCCAGATTTGTATGA
>CAZHNC010000108.1:0-1932 GCA_964532765.1 uncultured Candidatus Saccharibacteria bacterium
TCTAACTGACCATCAAATAATAAATACTTATCCAAATCATCAAAACTAACCCATTTAAAGTTTCTGACTTCATTATCTGGAAGCACTATCTCATCACCTAAAAATTCAAATCCAAAAAAATATTTCTCTGAACCCTTATATTCTTTTCCATCTCTTGAGAATTTTATCACCTTAAAATCAAATCTTAGTGGTTTATCACTTTTACCTATGTAATTTAGTTGATCTTCATCTATATTTAACTCTTCTTTTATTTCTCTATATACAGCATCTTCTAAAGATTCACCTTCATCTAAACCACCTCCAGGAATAGCAAAATATTTCTCTTCAAATGAGTGAAGATTTACTAAAAGAAATTCATCTTTATTATTTTTTATTAATGCTGATACACCTGTTCTGTACATGTTATCTTAATTTCTTAATTTATCCGCCAACTTACCCAACTTCTCATCATCTTCTCTTTTGTAATCATGTGAAGATATATAACCCTCATATTTATCAAAATATTTATCTACATTACTATTTATGGGTTTCCACTCTGTCATATCAGCTGTACCATGCATTGGAAAAAGTTTTGCATGTATATGATCAACACCAAAACCTTCAAATACCATAGCGGTTCTACCAACATCTTCTAATTTAGAATCTAATAACTTAGCAACTTTTTTAGCCGCTAAAACAAGATTAGATATAACGTCATCAGGTAAATCAAAAAGGTAACTTGAATAATGTTCTTTAGGAATAACAACAGTTACACCTTCAGTATTTGGAAATATAGATAAAAATGCAATATGTTTATCATCTTCCCAGATAATATGTGAAGGAGATTCTTTATTTACGATCTTACAAAAGATACAATTTGTCATATTTTTTATTATATCATTAAACTACTTATTATTTCATACCCATAGCCCTTTCAACTTTTTGAAGCATGAATTCGGCATTGCGTCTTGCAATAACAGCACCTGTTTCTAGGATATAACTTACGTCCTGATTTGTTATCTCTGAACGTTTTTTCTGAAAAGAGATGGTGAATTCAACAAGAATCTCCGAAACAAGCTTCTTGAAACTACCCATCACCTTCTCACCGTTTAGATGCGATTGAATCAGTGACCTTATCTCATCTTCTCTACCTGGTGCAAGTGCAACAGACATCTTAATCAGACTATCAAGCTTCTCTGACATTTCACCCTCAACAGCCGTTTCAGCCTTCTTCATTTTCTTCTGAATCATCTCAACGGTATCGGTTAAGAATATGGCTCCTTCTGGTTTTGATTTTGACATCTTGCCAGGTCCAATAAGTGAGAGTATATTCACAGGTTCAGACCGATTCATTGTCTCAGGACGAGGTAATATGTGACCATACTTCTCGTTGAAAGAATCGGCCAGCTCTCTAGCAACCTCCATATGTGAATATTGATCTTTTCCAACAGGAACCAGTGTGGCACCTTGTAGAAAAATATCAGCAGCCATCATAACAGGATATGCCATTAGGAGAACATTGGCCAATTCAGGAGTTTGACCATCCTTTAACTTATCCTTCAGTGTAGGAACACGACAAGCACGTGAGACCGTAATATGACGTTCTAAGTACATTTTCATCAAAGCGACTTCTTTACGAATATCTTTCTGATCAAAAATGGTCACTTTGTCAGGGTTCAGACCTAAGGCTAGATAGTCCTTGACGACCTCACTAGCGTCAAGCTGTTCCAATTCATGATCTGTAAGACCGTGCATTGTCGCAACAAACACCAGCACATTTTCGAGGTTTGAGTTATTCTGTAATTCAAGCAATGGAACCGCCGCGCCAATCAAATTAGCGACAGTTAAGGTTGCTGTGGGTCTAATCCCAGTGATGAGTGTTTTCATTGTTTTTAAACTGCTTTATACATTATAATCTCATCCGTAAACTTACCCTTCCTCTTCAAAGCTTTT
>CAZHNC010000109.1:0-1889 GCA_964532765.1 uncultured Candidatus Saccharibacteria bacterium
GTATTAAATAAGATGTAAATTTATTTTCAATAGCAACACTTGATAATTCTTTAATATTTTCAACTTTCAAATCTTTTTCTGATTTCAAATGATATTTTTCTGATATAGATAACAATATAGTCTCTGAAAGACAGGAGAAAGCTAAACCTTTAGGTAAACCTATATCCATACCTATTTTAATATTTTCAGGTAATTTTATTAGTCCACCATCTATATAATTTATATTTACATCGTTTACTATATGTTCAGGTGTATTTTTAGGTTGAGTTATATCATAAACTATTTTAGCATTTTGCAAGAGATGATGATCAATAATGGCACCATCAGCTGATGTGGTAACTATAACTATTTCAGCTTTATTGTTATCATTTATATCTGTACTACAGATAACATTATCTCTAAGTAAACCATCTTTCAAACTTTCTGTTCTCTCCTTATTTTTTCCAATCAAAATTAAATCATTATCACATTCCTGATCTAAGATTTTAGTTATACCTTTACCTATTGAACCTGTAGCACCTATGACAGATATAGGACCTTTAATATTATTACTTCTAATCATACTAAGAACGTCATTTGTTGTAGTTGCAACAGTTAGAGCATTACCTGATGTACAATGTACATCTTTCAACTTACTATCTACATCCCTACCACCATCTGTAACAACTGAGTTTAAAGCGCCTAATCCTATAACTTTTGCACCGTATATTTTTGCTAATTTAGCGGACAATATAACTCTTTTGGCAGCAAGATCTCTATTTCTAAGTATTTGCTTACCTGTTAAGGGATTAATTATTATTGCACCCCATTTTATTTTATCTCCATCAGATATTTTAATACTTCCACCATACGTAGGCCAAAAAATCATTAATATACCGTCAACAACTTTTTTAGGTAAAATTTTTAAAAATTTATATTTTCTAAATATATCATCTGTGCCTCTAGGGTGAACTATAAACACAAAATCTATTTTTCTTTTTGAAAGATTTTTATTAAAAATCAGTGAAAGTAAATCTGTAAACATGATTATTTTATTTTAGCATAAAAAATAAAAATCAGCATCAGATCTCTATAGGTCTGATGCTGATATACCAGTTCAGACTAGGATCCAATTACATTAATTTGCTAATCAATTTAAAGTATGTTATTTTGTATATAAACCTAAAGGTTAAAAACCTTGAATGGACAGTTTGATATCAAAAGCTGAAAAGCCTAGAAACAACTAATCCATCATTCTTTAAGGAGGGTGAATTAATTTTTACCCTCCTTTTATTTTTAATAATAAAAACAAACATATCTAATGCAAAAAATATATATAATACCCGGCTTAGGTGAAAATTGTAACCTAAAAAGATATATATCATTAAAAATGAAACTTGAAGAAAAAGGTTTCTCTGTTATATCTATAAATCCTGATTGGTATAAACCTTTAAAAGATCAAATTATTCCTATCGAAAAAGATGCAATCTTGTTTGGTTTTTCTTTTGGATCAATATTAGCATATTTAATTTCTGAAAAACATATTTGCAAAAAAATAATATTCGCTTCCATATCCCCTATACATCTATTTTCATATAAAGAACTTTATAATGACTATTTATTACATATGGATGAAAATTCAGCCAAAATACTCACAAAAGAAATCAAAAACATAAAGATAGATTTAAATAAATTAAAAAGTCCCTGGATTACTGTCGCAGGACAAGATGAAGAATTACTTGTAGGAGAGAAAAAATCAGATATACTAATTCCGAACACCAAACATTTCATGAGTAAAAAATATATTGATGTGGTTACAAAATTAGTTTAACCAATTTATATTGATTCACGTTTTTATTTTTTAATCTCCTTATAAATTGTTTCTAACTTTCATTAAGAATGAGGAATAT
>CAZHNC010000110.1:0-1862 GCA_964532765.1 uncultured Candidatus Saccharibacteria bacterium
ATCTCTGCACCTGTTTTTGATAATATATTTTCTATAAAATTTTTTATAGACTCAGATAAAGTTTTATCTTCCTTATCTATACTTAGAACAATATTGTCAATATTAATGTCAATATTTTTGCGATTATTTTTATTGATAATATTTTCTATATTATCTGATACAACAGTCTCACTGACTTTTATCTCAAGTTTATCCCAAGTTAATAAATGTATATAATCCTGAACAGCAATCAAAAATCTTTCTTTATTTAAACCTTGTTCAAAGCGTTTTGAAGAATCATTTATAAGATTTAATCTTCTGGCAGTTTTACGTACCATAGCTTGATTGAAATTCGCTGATTCTAAATAAACGTTTTTAGTATTATTATCCACCTCTGCTTTTACACCACCCTTTACACCTGCTATAGCTAATATATCTTTATCATCTCTTATAACTAAAGTATCTGAATCAAGCACTATTTCTTTTCCACCAAGTATAGTTATACTCTCACCTTCTTTTGATAAATCAACCCTTATCTGACCATCAACTTTATCTGCATCAAAAACATGTAAAGGCTGACCAACATCGAACATAACAAAATTTGTCAAATCAACTAATAAAGTTTTAGGATTTTGACCTATAGATAATAACCTCGTCTTTAACCATTCTGGAGATTCTGTGTTATTAACATTTTCTATTTTTGTTAAAGAATAAACAGGACACAATTTTCTTAAATCAGTTGTAACCAGATTTTCATTTACAGATATTTTTGTATTATCAATATCCTCATCTTTTATATCGAAATTTATTTTTTCATCTATAATAAGTTCTGGAATAATCAAAGAGAGTTCTAAAGCAACATATCGTAGACCATATGCATATGGACCACGATCAGGTGTGATCTTTATATCATAAATATAATCATCACCCTTCTTTTCAAATGATTCTATTTCAAAAGCATGCATAGTAAACAATTCACAAACCTTTTCTGGTTCTGGAACTGATTGTGGATTTTTATAATAAGATTTAAGCCAATTATGTGATATAAGCATAATATTAGATTATCAGATACAAGATATAATGTAAATTGTATTATATTTAATTATTATTTGCATTTAAAATTATTATATATTAATATAATATTTGTAAAACTTTCCTCGGTGAGCGTTCATGGTACGCACAGTGGGATTTATTATCCCACTGTGCGTTTTTTTATTTTTTATTTTATTTTTTATTAAATTTAAATAAATTAACTTATACTTTTTGGTATAAGTTAATTTATTTGATTTTTTTTGATTTTTTTGTTTTTTTTAAAACCATCTACTAAATCTTATATCACCAGTTGACATATCTCTAATATCATCTATACCATATTTTAACATAATAAGTCTTTCTAATCCCATACCAAAAGCAAATCCTTTTAATTTTTTAATATCATCTTTGTTCATTTTATCATTATCTTTAAATCCGTTTTCAATAACCTCTGGATGCACCAATCCTCCACCACAAACCTCCAACCATCTATTTTTCCAATATATATCAACCTCAAAACCGGGTTTAACAAAAGGAAAATAACTAGCTCTAAATCTAACCTTTATATCATCACCGAAAAACTTTTTAAAAGCATAAGTTAAAGTATTTTTTAGATCAGACATAGACACATCATCTGATACAAATAAACCCTCAAGCTGATAAAACTCTGCTTCATGTGTTGCATCTGTAGCCTCATTTCTAAATACCTTACCAGCTGATATTATCTTTATTGGTGGTAGATTTTCATTCATACATTTTATTTGAGCACCTGAAGTATGAGTTCTGGGTAATATTTTATAACCATTCCTTTGATATGTATCAGGTAACCAAAAAGTATCTTGTGCATCACG
>CAZHNC010000111.1:0-1842 GCA_964532765.1 uncultured Candidatus Saccharibacteria bacterium
ATATATTATATTTTAATTTAAAATATTTTTTTAGTAAATATATTTAATTCATTTGTTAATAATTTATTTAATATATATGTATCATTTTTAATACTATAATCTAATATAGAACCTATATTAAATAAGCTTTCTTCATTTAAACAATATATATTTATATTTGTATCTTTTGATATAAATTCATTTTCTATACTATCCAAAAAAATAGATATTTGTTTTTTTATGGAATTTATACCGTTATTTATTTCATCATCTATTTTATTTTTCATAGATTGATCTAAATCCAACCAAATATTATTTATATTTTTATCATATAAACCTATAAAATCATCTTTTTTATCTAAATTTACAGATTTGGATTTTAAAATTTTATTTAAAACCATATCATCTATATGTAGACTTTGTTTTAATTTATCTTTAATATCAACACAGCCACATGATATAAAAGACGAAGATATATTTTTACCCTGATAAATATATGATAAATCTATACCATAATCCTCTACTATTATTTTTAACTGATTATCTTTTTTATTATTTAAATTATTATTTTCATTTATATATGAATATACAGAATCTATATACACATCATGTAAATGAAATAAAGTTTCAAGTGTATTTTTTAATCTATTAAATAAATTTTTAGAACAATAGATACTTAAATATTGTAAATGGAGTTGATTAATTTCATAATCTTTTATTTTATTAACATTATAACCATTTAAAGAAATATTAAATAAACTATTTTTCAAAACGAAAAAATCATCACCAGCCTTATTTACTATTATTTTATCTATAAAATCTTTATTTACAAATTGTGGTTTATCAAATTTCTTTTCTAAATTTATAACTTCATATACACACCATGGATTAGTTAAAATGACCTTTATATTTAATATTTTATTCTTATTATTTTTATATATATCAGTATTTAAAAAATCTTGACATATATCTTTACAAACATAAATCATGCGATTTTCATAATCTGTATTTGATTCTTTTTCTATACGAGAAATATCTTGATTACCTAAAAGAGTATATGTATCATTTTCATATGAATACATATTTATAACATATGGTCTTATTAAAAAAACTATTTGCATTGAATATATTATAGCAAATTTTATTTATGGTGGCGAAAGTTATCATAATTCATTTCGTCATTTTTGACTCATCAGTAAAAGCACACACTTTTATATGAATGAAGGTTTTATGGTTTACCTACAACCTTGAGATGTTTTACATATTTATGAGTTTACGTTCATTCCAGAAAACTTCACCTTCTGGATCTTCACCTGGTAAATCAACCATAGTTAAAGGTCTGTAAAATAATATATTTTTAGGAACTCTACGATCACACGATTCCTTAACAGAAAAACCGTCAAAACGAATATCAACAACCCTGGTCTCGAACTCTGTTCCGACAAGAAATACTTGATCAATATAGAGTCCACCACTTTTTCTTAAATACTGTATTATCTTAATCTTAAGTGTGCGTTCAATTTTGGATTTCAATGATTCCCAAAAACGATTACGTTGAAAAACTTTTTGATTAGCAGGATGAAGTGCAGTTTGAGCTGAAATAGGTAAACCTAAAATCAACGCTGATTCAACAATATTTTTCTTATATTGCCCAAAATCATCCACCTTATCAACAAATAATCTATAGGCTTTTTTAAGATTTAACTGATCTTGAGCAGTGTCTGAATCCGAATTATTATTACTCATATTTTTATTAAGGTTCTATTTTAATGTATTTTAAACACTATATTTAAAATACATACCTTTTTTGGTATGTATTTTATAACATAAATATATTAATATGTAAATAATTTTTATTAATTG
>CAZHNC010000112.1:0-1830 GCA_964532765.1 uncultured Candidatus Saccharibacteria bacterium
TGTGTTTTAATTTTGTGTATGGAAAATCAAGAATTTATAGACAAATATAATAATTGGAATATCAAAAAACAAGAAATACAATTTTCTGGTGTTGAAGAAAAATACTTCAAAGAAGGGGATGTTTGGTGGTGTTCACTCGGGCAAAATATTGGAAGTGAATCATATGGTAAAGGAAGGGATTATCGTCGACCTATCTTGGTTATCCGAAAATTATCAGAAGATTTATGTATAGCTTTACCTCTCACTTCAAAACAAAAAACTGGTACCTGGTTTGTTGATATTACTCTGAATAATCAAAATAGATGTGTTATGTTGTATCAAATTCGTGTATTAAACAGAAAAAGATTTCAAAGAAAAATAGGTGAGGTTAGTACAAATGATTTTTTTCAAGTAAAAGAAAAACTCGAGAATTTACTCGAGTTTTCTGTAAATCATCACCCGACATGAGTCGAGATCGAAAGAGTTGATGCGACTCTCAACTCTCAAAGGTAGTTATATTGTAGCAAATGGATAATCTTTGTCAAATCTGCTATAATAATATCGTCGCCATAATCAATATAAACGCATTTCACTAAGTGAATGTCTGTAAATCATGCATAGTAAGGGGTGTCCCGATGCACATGATTGCAGGCATTGCGCTTGTATTGATTGTGGCGACCATCGGGCATCCCTTTTTGTCGTTTAATAATTAATATGAAGTGGGTGTTTGATGAACATAGATGTCGCCTATGTCATTAGAAGATTTAAGTAAAGAGGAGCTTTTTTCTCGTATTCGAGAATTAGAAGAAAAATTAAAAAGAAATCAAAAATATGGTTTAGTATGGGAAGATAAACCTGAGGATGTTGTTTTGGAATGTGAGAAAAAAGTCCCTGTGTTGAGAAATATAAAAGAGAGAAGTATAAGGAATGATAAAACTGGTCCAGTTAATGTTTTGATTGAAGGGGATAATTATCATGCGTTGAAGATTTTGAATTATACACATAAAGGTAAGGTTGATGTGATTTATATAGATCCTCCGTATAATACCGGGAATAAAGATTTTATTTATAATGATAGTTTTGTGGATAGTGAGGATGGATATAGGCATAGTAAATGGTTATCTTTTATGGAGAGGAGGTTGAAGTTAGCTAAAGAGTTGTTGAAAGATACAGGGGTTATTTTTATAAGTATAGATGATAATGAACAGGCTCAGTTGAAGTTGTTGTGTGATGGGGTGTTTGGGGAGGGAAATTTTGTCGCGAATTTAGTTTGGAAGAAAAAACAGGGTGGTGCAAATGATTCTGTTGATTTTGTAAATGAGCATGAATATATATTTATAATTTCTAAGATACCGGATTCTACTTTATTTAATTTAGATTATGGAATAGAGGTAAAAGATTCTAATTATCCATTTGAGGATAATTTAGGTAAGTATAATCTAGTTACTTTAGATAAATCATCTTTAGGTTATTTAGAGTCATTAGATTTTGAGATAAAAGATTCTGAAGGTCATTCATATTTTCCTAGAAATAAAAAAGGTGAAAAAAAATTTCGATGGAGATGGTCAAAAGAAAATGTAGAACGAAATTATAAATATTTAGTTTTTAAAAAAGGTAAGGTGTATACAAAGTTTTATAAACCAGAAGGATTTAAACCTAAGACTTTATTGATAGATGATAGATTTGGAAGAACTGTTTCAGGGGGTTTAATTTTAAAAGATATATTTGGAGAAAATATTTTTACATATCCTAAACCGGTACAACTCATAAAACATTTATTAAAAATATCTACTAGAAAAAACGCCATCATCCTCGACTTCTTCGCCGGCTCCGGGACCACAGGGCATGCGG
>CAZHNC010000113.1:0-1768 GCA_964532765.1 uncultured Candidatus Saccharibacteria bacterium
AAACAAAAACCATCCCACAAGGATGGTTTTTGTGTTATAATGGTATACAATATATTATGATATAATATAAAAATTATGATAGATAAAACTTCAACAAGTCTTATAGCTGGATTTATAACTATATTAGTTATTGTCTTATCATTTATAACTTATTTATCTAAATAATTATTATTTATTAACCCATATTCTTGTAATAAAAGTCAAACTTATACGTTTAATACTATGAAAGAAGATATTATGTCTAACACAAATACAGCTATAAAATCTCTTTCAAAAACAGAGTTCAATTCTTACTTTGAAAATTTATACAATGAACATATAGATCAGCTTTATAGATTTACTTTGTTTAGAGTAAGTGATAAAGAGAAAGCTATAGATATAGTACAAGATGTATTTTTTAAATATTTTAAGTACTTGGAGGGCAGTATGGAAGTTGATCATGAGATAAGTTTTAGTCATAAAGCTTTCTTATTTAAGACAACCAGAAACGCTATTATAGATCATTATAGAAAGAAACAGACTCAATCTTTAGATGATTTACTTGAATCTGGATTCGAATATTCTTCAGATGAAGATATATCACATGATACAAGTATCGATATAGATTATAAGCAAGTTTTAAAGTCTATTAAAGATTTAGATTTAGAGTCACAAGAATTGATTTATATGAGATTTATTGAGGGTTTAAGTTTGACTGATATATCAGATATTACAGGTCAAAAAGAAAATACTATATCAGTAAAGATTCATCGTATATTAGATAAATTAAAAAAGAGATATGAAAAACATTATTAATCACAAAGAAATAGAAAATGTGTTAAGTTCATTTGAACCAAATGAATCAATGTTTTTGTCTGTATCTGAAAAAGGGGATATATTAAAATCTGTTTTTGATAGAGTTGAGAAAAAAGTTGAAATCAAAGCTGTTAAATCTCCATTTTATGAATATAAAAATTATTTTGTTCAATATCTTAGATATTCTATACCAATAATACTTATAGCTGTTATAGGTACTCAAGTTGCAGATATATTTACACATAGATCAAAAGTTGCTCTATCAGATATAAATCAAATAAAATCAAATCTAGACAATATAGCAAGAGATAATTCTATAAAATCAAATTTATATAAAAATAAACAAGATATACAAGCTATTAAAAATTCTTTGGCTACAGATGCTAACCCTGTAAAAACTCAGATATTAGCAAATCAAGTATCAAATAGATCTAAAGAGATTAGAAATCAAGTTGCTTCTTTGATTAGTGAAAATAAGCTTACAGAAGCTAAGGATATAGTTTTAGATTTGGAATCAGCTCTTAAGGCAGATGAATTATATAAAGTATCTACAAGTGTTAAACAAGAAGTCTTTGAAGCTATAGATTTACGTGTTGATATAGAAAGAAAAGAAAAATATAATATATCATCAACAACAGAATCAGATATACAAGAAAAGATTAAAAAAGCTAAAGAGGGTATAGTTAGTTTAAATAAAGATATAAAAGAAAAAAGTATAGATAAAAGTTTAAGTACAGTTTCTATTGATCCTATTGCAACTACAACAGATTCTGTATCAGATATGATACAAACTGCAGAAAAATCAATCTCTACAGCTGAAACATATTTAAAAGATAAGGATTTAGAAAATGCAATTATATCACTACAATTATATGACCGTATAGTTGCGGAGTTGAAGACTATTTTGCTACCATAAGAGTATGGCATTCTTTAAAGATTTTTTAACAAAACAATTATTAAAAAAACAATTAAA
>CAZHNC010000114.1:0-1765 GCA_964532765.1 uncultured Candidatus Saccharibacteria bacterium
TGTTTGAAACCATAGATATTAATTTTATTAATAAAATATTAAGAGACAGGGGGCTCACTAAGGGTGAAATAGAGGATTTTTTAAACCCTGTTTATATAGAAGAAAAAGCTGGTTTATATGATGCTAAAAAAATGAAGGATATTGATAAGACATTAAAACGTATATGGCAAGCGATAGATAATAATCAAAAAATATGTATATATTCTGATTATGATGCTGATGGTGTTCCAGGTGCTGTTATACTTTATCAATTTTTCAAAAAAATTAATTATGATCAAAATATTATAGTAAAGATACCACATAGACATCGTGACGGTTTCGGTTTACATAAACATCTTATAGATGAAGTTAAAAAAGATGATGTTGATTTATTAATAACTATAGATTTAGGTATATCAAATATTAAAGAGGTAAATCATGCAAATGATTTAAATATTGATGTAATAATTACTGACCATCATCAACCTCATGATGAATTACCCAAAGCATATTCTATTTTAAATTCAAAACAAGTTGATTGTAAATATCCTGATAAAAATTTATGTGGAGCAGGAGTTATATTTAAACTTACTCATCTCTTAATTGAAGAAGCAAGATCTCGAGGTTTTAATATACATAAAGGTTTTGAAAAATGGATGTTGGATATGGCTGGATTAGCAACTATATCTGATATGGTTCCACTTGTTGATGAGAATAGAATATTAGCTTTTTATGGTTTAAAAGTTCTAAGAAAAAATAAAAGATTAGGGTTATCTTATTTATTAAAAAAAATGAAAATCGATGAAAGATATATTGATGAATCAGATATAGGTTTTTCTATTTCACCATGTATAAATGCGGCATCACGTATGGATCACGCATATGATGCTTTTTTATTATTATCATCAGATGATGAAAATGAAACCATTAAACTTGCAGATAAACTTATTGGTTTAAATAAATTAAGAAAAGATTCTGCTTCTAATCTCATATCGGATATAAAAAATAAAATCAATGAATTTAAAACAGATGAAATTATAATTATAGGTGATGAAAATTGGTCCCCTACTATTTTAGGACCCGCTGCTTCACAGTTGGTAAGACAGTTTCAGGTTCCTGTTTTTATATACGCATCAGATGATGGTGAATTGTTTCGTGGTTCATGTAGATCTATTAAAGGTGTGTCTTTAACTGAAATAATGCAAAATGTTTCAGATGGTTTTTTTTCTGAATTTGGTGGACATCATGCATCTGGTGGTTTTGCCTTTACTAAAGATAAAAAAGATTTATTTGAAAAAGAAATTTTGAATGCATTTAAAAAATATAAAAATGACTCAAAAAAAATAATAAAAGAAGAATCTGATTCTTTGGAAAATATATATAACATATCTCATGATAATGTGTCATATATTATGACTTTATTAAAAAAGATGAAACCATTTGGCATGAATAATACAAATCCATTGTTTTGTATAAAAAATGTTTCATTTTCTGAAATAAAATATTTTGGTAAACAAAAAGAACATATAGAATTTGTATTAAAAGATTATGTAAAAGAAAATGGAAACATAGAAAATGTTACACCGGAATTATTTATTGATTCATATAAATATTCAGAAAAGTTTTTAAAAAAAGAAAATGTAAAATATATTTCTTTTTTTGCTGAAAATCATTTACAAAATATTTCTATAAATGATAGATATGATATATATGGTAGAATAGAAGAAAGTTATTTTTTGGGTAAAAAAGAAATTCGTGTTAAAGTTGAATACATAAATGTTTCAAA
>CAZHNC010000115.1:0-1744 GCA_964532765.1 uncultured Candidatus Saccharibacteria bacterium
ATCAAAATCTTATTTTTCTTTTTTGAAAAAAATATTTGATCAGAAGAAGGAGATTATGCAGGTAGAATCTGAGGCTGATTCGGAAGATTTTACAGTAGAAGAACTCGATTCAGAGTTGGATTCTGTTAAAACAATCATTGCATCTATTAGAGAGGAATATAACTCTGCTTTTGAAGATTTTCAATCTATCAGTAGACAAAAGGATATAACAGAAGAGAATATACTATCAGTTTTTTTAAAGGCACAAAGTTCTCATGGGATATATTTTGAAAAACATAAACAAATGCTTAGCCTGGTATCTAAAGGAGAGAGTCTTAGTGCTGAAATTAATAAATCTATTTTGAGAGAATTAGGTGCGGATGAGGTAGATTCAGGAGATGTGTATATAAAATTGAGCAATAAGATGTCCTCTATTAGAAAAGAGATTAAAGATAAAAAGGGTATTTTAGGTTTAGGTGTATTTTCTAATAAAGAACAAATAAAAGATTTATCTACTCAGCTTGATAGATTAGAACATTTAAGTAAGATTTATTCTAAACACACTCTTATTTATCTTAATCATGAAATTAGAACATTTTATGATTTTGATTATGATGGTTTATTAAGACAAGCTGATTCAGTTATAAAAAATAGATTTAAGAAAATAGCTAATGAATTAAAAGATTCAGAAAAAGATTTTAATTTATTGATGACAGAAGAAAGCTTGGACGAATATAAACAAGGTAGGATACAATCTTATATTTTGAAAGAAATTGATTCAGAATCAAAGAAAAATAATTTAGATGATGAGTATGCGGATCAATTTAGGTCCACTATGATTGATTTAGGTTTTAGAGCGCCTAATTATATGAATATATGTGATAAGGCTCGTAATACTACAATCGAAGGTCTTAATGTAGAGATGCAACAAGAATACCATTCTTTTAAATCTGATCTTAATAGTTTACCTCCTGTATTTAGAAAAATAATCATTGGTATGACTAATGGTTATGGATCCATTATATCTAAACGTGATTCTTTTGACGTTATGAATTCAATTAAAATTATTTACGATTCATTTAATAAAAATTTGGTCTCTAATTCTGTTTTACGAATAAAAGATTCTTGTCAAAGCCTATTAGGTGCACCTTTACGTGAACATGATGTATATGAATGGTCAGATATTGGTATAAAGATAGATAAAAATAGTATCATGAATCTTAATAATCAGTCTGCGACCTCAATGCAAAAAATATTCTCTGAGAATGAGAATGTTTTTCTAGATAAAATTCTTCTCGAAGGAGATAATTCTATTTTAAAAGAAAGATTTGGTGATGATTTTGATATTAGATTAAAAAATATGATGGGTAAAACATGTGAATATAAGTGTTTACATAATATGTCTATGAATTTGGATGAATTTAAATTTTTTATTAATCCAGAAAATGCATTGGCTTTTGTTGTTAATTATCAAATTAATGGTATTAAATTTTTTTCTGAAGGAAGAGATTTAATTGTAAAAGATATTTTATCTAATTTTAAAGACAAGAATCTGGAAATTGATTCATTTACAGAAGAAGTAATTGATATGTTTATGAACGGAGAATTAAAACAAAAAATAGGTGAATTGATCGATAGATTGTTGGCTGAAAATTTTGATAAATACATTATGATAGTCTTGAGGCATTGGGAAGATTTTTTATCATCATCTGACTTTATTGAGAAGATTATTAAAAATAAAGAAATGCTTTTGCGATTAGATATA
>CAZHNC010000116.1:0-1681 GCA_964532765.1 uncultured Candidatus Saccharibacteria bacterium
TTATATCTAAGAATACATATTCACTGGATGTTATTAATAAATATTTATTATTTATAAAACCATATATAATCTCAACATTATCTTCATTATTTATATAATGTCTTGTGTCATAATTTTTTAGTATTTTATCTACAAAACCATCTGTATTTTTAACAGTGTATTGTATCTTTGTATCATATGTTGATGTTGTTGTACTTACTATATCTGCTGTCGTTGTTGATTTATTCACATCATTAATGATTAAATTATTGGCATTAAATATATCTTTTAGATCAATATTCATATATTTTTCCCAATACAGTATAGATTTGAATGCTAAATCAAAATCATTAACCTTTATTAGTATGTATGTATCAAAATTATTGTATTCATTTGAATATAAACCAAAGGTGTATTCATCCTCAAATGATCTAATCAATGAATTTTCTCCTGAATATTTTATCTTCTCAAAAAATTGTTCTATATTTAAATTTGTCTTTACCTGTATATTGTTATTTATTGATATTTTGTTATCTAACAATCCTTTTTTTATATTTTCTATTTCTGTTATGATTTCTGCTTTGTTTAATTTAGAAAAATCAGAAGTGTATATTATTTCAGGGTTTAATATATTTATATCCCTTATTATTGGTTTATTTTCAATCACCTGCGCCACTGTTGTTGTGGACACATCATTAATCCTGTTATCTTTAATAGATTTATATGAAGTATAAAAATAATAAGATCCTAAACCTAATATTAATAAGAAAATTAGTATTGAAAATATGTAAATATAAAAATTTTTGTTATTAAATAAACCTGTTTCTGATTGTGTATATGTATTTTTAGTACTCGTATTATTATCTTTATTGTCTGGGTTTGTTACTATTTTTATAATATTCTTACCATAATCTTTATCTCTAACAGCTGTCGCTAAATCACTTTCTAATGTATGTATAGAAGTTGTTTTTTTATTATTTGTATTAATATTATCTTCCATTTTATTTAATAATTTATAGTGATTTTATTATTTAGACTTATTATATTTTTTTTGTTTTCTTGTTATGTATAAGGTATTTTGAAGGGTTTTCGGATAAATCTATAAATTCATCTGCATATTCTTTAACCATAGATGAAGCTGATTGACCAAAAGCTACGACTTCAACCCTACATCCAAAAGTTACTTGTAGATACTGTATCAGGTGTACAAAATCACCATCACCTGATGCTATGATAATAACATCTAATTTAGGTGCTAATCTTATCGCGTCTATAGCTAAACCAACATCCCAATCTGCCTTTTTAGATCCACTACTGAATATTTGTATGTCTTTTATTTTTGTCTCTATCCCTGCCTTACTTAATGCATCAAAGAAATTTTTTTCATCTTGTGAATCGGTGTTTATGACATAAGCTACTGACCTTATCAGATCCCTGTTGGATAAAACATCGTTTACTATGTTTTGAAAATTAACTTTTGATCTAAATAGATTTTTTGCAGCATGATATAGGTTTTGGGTATCTATAAATATACCCACTCTTTGGCCTTTGTGTTTTAAATTATCCATAACTTAATTATATATGATTATATGATTAATTAAAAATATAATAATTATATTTATATAATATATTAAGTTATTTTTTATTAAAAATAAAAAATAACTATAATTTAATAAATTTTTTTTATTTTATTTATAAAATT
>CAZHNC010000117.1:0-1680 GCA_964532765.1 uncultured Candidatus Saccharibacteria bacterium
GATGTTTTTTAAAGGGTCTATAGTTTCAATGGTAAAACATCGCACTCCAAACGCGAGGTTCTAGGTTCGAGTCCTAGTGGGCCCGCAATTATCACAATAATTTAGAGATAAAAAATCCGTAGGATTTTTAGGACTCGAAAAGCTTTGCTATATTTTTGAGGAATCTTCGATTCTGAAAAAATAGCAAAGGTGTACTGAACCTGTAAGGTTCGAGTCCGAGACGGGCCCGCAATTATCACAATAATTTAGAGATAAAAAATCCGTAGGATTTTTATGATCCAAATGAACCCCTGTATCAATTGTTTTATTTTGTTTATGTTATAATACTCTCCATGACATCAATCATACTTACAATCACTTTCATATTTGGTTCCATTATAGGTAGTTTTTTAAATGTAGTAATTTTTCGTTTAAATACTAATCTTAAAATATCAAAAGGTAGATCAAAATGTTTTTCATGTGGTCGTGAATTAACACCTAAAGATTTAATTCCTGTATTTTCATATTTACGATATCGTGGTAGATGTAGAACTTGTAAATCTAAAATATCTATACAATATCCTTTGATTGAAATTATTACAGGTATCATGTTTATGTTTATAACCTATTTCTATTTTTTTGATAATGGAGTTTTTATAGGGAATAACATCTTTAATAAAAGTATTGTGTTACATACTCTAGTTCAGATGTCTTTTATAAAATATTTGTTTTATATTTTTGATTTGATATTAGTATCATTACTAACAGTTATTTTTGTATATGATTATAGACATAAGATAATACCAAACAATATTGTTTATACTGGTGCCATATTGATGTTGATAAAAGCTATAATAAGTTTATTTGTTTTTGATGCAAATGTTTTTGATATATTTCGTGTTTTATTATCTGGTCCACTTGTAGCATTACCTTTTGCATTATTTTGGTTAGTTTCAGGTGGTAGATGGATGGGTTTAGGTGATGCAAAGTTAGGGTTAATATTAGGTTGGGGATTGGGTGTTACTTATGGTTTTACAGCTGTTATGTATTCATTTTGGGTAGGTGCTATATTTATTATTGGTCTTATGTTGATAAGAGAAATGCTTGAAGCATTTTCTACAAAAAATAATGCTTTAGGTATAAAAATAAAATTTTTTCAAAATAAAAAGATTCAATATTTTACAAATAAATTACCTTCATATCGATTAAGATCAGAAATTCCTTTTGGTCCATTTATGATTATCGCTTTCTATATGATTTACTTTTTAGGTAAAAATCTCTTATGGTGGTTAGTTTAATGTTATATATTTAATATATTTGTTTTTTAAAAACCTGAATACATATATCAAACAATAGATATATGTATTTTATTATATTAATTTAACCCTTATTTTATATATGTTTTTTGGATATAAGTTACACTTATAAATATTTATTAAATAAAGTATAAAATACGCTTGACTTTGTTTCTGTTTCGAGTATAATACATACCCATACGGAACGGAGACTGTACCTTTAAATCAAAGTCAGATTTAAAAAGAGTCTCTGTAAGATTCACACATTGAAAACTAAATACATACATCACAATATATACGCAAGAACATTGTATTGATTTTGTACAATGATAAAATTAATTTAATTAATCAAATCCTTTCTTTTGTTCTGTTTGAGTTTTTTAATTAGAGTTTGATCCTAGCTCAG
>CAZHNC010000118.1:0-1675 GCA_964532765.1 uncultured Candidatus Saccharibacteria bacterium
ATAGAAAATGTTATTATTATTAAAATAATACAAACAGATATTATATTTAAAGTCTTTTTACTCATTGTATTTATTATATAACAATTTTGTTATATAAATCCAATCATCCGTTGTTAGGTTTTCAGGTCTTTCTTTTTTATATTTTTCTATATCTATTTTTAGAGTTGAACCTAATTGTTTTCTTTTACTTCCGAAAGCTTTTTTTGCAATTTCCCAATATTTTTTTTCTATATTTTCAAAATCTTTTTCATCTTTAAATATTTTTTTATTTATATCTTTTATTATAAGTACAGCTGAATCAACTTTTGGTGCAGGTGTAAAGTTACCGCGAGATACTTTTATAAAAGTATAGGGTGTACCATAGGTTTTAATACCTAAAGAAAATAGACTCATTTTTTTATCATTTGCCCTGTCTGCTATCTCTTTTTGAACCATTAAAATCATTGCTTTAGGTTGATTTTTTGATTCTAAAAAATGTCTTATTATAAACCCTGTTAAATAATAAGGTATATTAGCGATTATTATATAATCTTTGATTATTTTCTCTGTGTTTATATCAAATTTTCTAATATCTTGATGTATTATTTTAAGGTTTTTGTTTATATATTTAGAAAATCTATCTTCAAGTAATGGTATAGCTCTATTATCAGCTTCTATACAAAAAACCTTGTTTTTATTATGTATTTTTAATATTTCTTCAGTTAATTCACCTGTTCCAGGACCTATTTCTAATATTTGTGTATCTTTATTTATGTATTTTTTTGATTCCTCAACTATCTTTTTTATTATTGTTTTATTGTTTAAAAAATTTTGACCTAATGATTTTTTTGCTTCTAATTTATATTCCATATTTACTTTAAATTTACCAATCTATTTCTGATAAGTCTAGTAAATCTCTTTTTCCAGATGTATTTGGTCCATTCATATAATTTTTATTATATGATGTGTTGTCTGTGTATTCTATTAATTCATCACCTATGTCTTTTATAAAATTAGATATACTTCTTATTTGTCTTGCACCAAATATTGTTCTCATTATTGCATTTGATAAATGTAATTTCTTTTTTGCTCTTGTTAATGCTACATAAAACAATCTCCTCTCCTCCTCTTCATCGGCATCTATTTCCCCAGCTCTTTCATATGGAAATAAACTTTCTTCAAGTCCTACAATAAAAATATAATCATACTCTAAACCTTTAGATGCATGAACTGTCATAAGTCTAACTTTGTTTTGTTCATCTTTTTTATCAAGTTCGTCTTGGTCTGACATTAAAGAGGTTTCTTCTAAAAATAGATTTAAAGCTTCTTCTGGTTCAAACACATCATATTTTGTTGTTAATGATATAAGTTCTTTTATGTTTTCTAATTTTTCTAAATCATCCTCACTTTTTGTTAAATATGATTTTTCTATACCACTATTTTTAAATATATATTTGAAAATATCTGAAAGTTTTTCTGTTTTTGTTTTATTTTCTATGATATCTAAAAGATTAAAATATTCTTTAACTTTTGTTTGTGTTGCTGGAGTCAAGTCTTGTATTCTATTTTCTACTATTTTTATAAGGCTTACAGGTCCTATACCTCTTACAGGTGTGTTTATTGTTCTTTTTATATCTGTTACAGAGTCTCTGTTTATAGCTGCTTTAAGGTAAGAAATCATATCTTTTATTTCTTT
>CAZHNC010000119.1:0-1602 GCA_964532765.1 uncultured Candidatus Saccharibacteria bacterium
AATATGCAACTAGCACAAATAAACTTTGTAAAAAGTGAACTTAAAAAAAATGGATTTATCAGTCGTAATCATTGTCTAAGAAATCACATCACTAGACTTGGTGCATTGATAAACATATTAATAAACGAGGGCTATGTATTCCATAACTTTTCTAAAAAGCCAAATGGTAATTACTGGGGAAGAATAGAAAATGTTGGTTATGGAAAGAATGACTTTGTTTATACATTAAGAAATAAAAAAATAAAATAATATGAGATTAGTAGAAAAAATAGCAAAAATAAAACAAGAGATAGGTGTTATGAGTAAAGACATGGCAAACCCATTCTTTAAATCAAAATACTTTGACATCAATCAATTACTTGAAAACATAAAACCTTTAGAGGAAAAATACAGAGTATCAATCACTCAACCTTTAACTAATGTTAATGGTATACCTGCAATAGCTTTGGTTATAGATGACCTTGACGCAGATGCAAACTTTGAAAAACCTGAAGATAAACAAATAAGAGAAGTGACTATCCTACCCATGAATCCTGACCCTCAAAAAATGGGTTCAACAATAACTTACTTTAGAAGATATGCCCTAGTATCATACTTTGAAATACAAGCCGAAGATGACGACGGAAATAGGGGAGCTGATAAGATAGTCGTGTCTGCACCTAAAGTCGCGTCTACAGGGCAAATAGGGGCTAATAATGGCATGTTAAATGCAAAACAAAAAGCAGAGAAAGCTATTAATGAATGTAAATCATTAGAAGAACTTGAAAAGGTATCAGGACAGATAAAAAACTCAACAATACTTTCTTCTAAAGAAAAGGAAAGTTTAATGGCAGATGTAGACTTTAAATCAATGGACTTTAAATAAACCAACGTCGGTTGGTATGGGGATATTAGTGGTGTCCCCATACCAGCTTGTGCTGAATTATAAATTAAATAAAAAATATATGAAAAAATACAAGAAACAAATAATAATAGCTTCATCAATAATAGCAACATTAGCAATATTTAATTACTTCCTTGTGATATTACCTGAAAGACGAGAAAGAGCAGCAGAAATACAAAGAGAATTAAAAATACGTGATTTAAAAACATTTTATAAATTATGTGAAATAAATGCAGAAGAAGAATATGCTCAAGATTGGGCTAATCAATGTAATGTAAAAGGAGAAGGCTCTGATTGTTTTCTTTCAACTGTATCAGCTGAAAATGTAAACAAAAGATTTAAAGATAAAAAAGATAGATGTTTTGATAATTATAAACTAGAACTTAACTTAATTAAATAATATGTTATTAACACTAATAGCAATATTAATATTTGTTTTATCTCCTATAATAGGGACTATAGTATTATGGTTTGTAAACATACCATTAGCTATATTAGCAACAATAATATTAATTATATTCGCATTACTAAACTAAATAAATAAAATAAAAATATGAACAAAGAAATAATATTCGCAGATGGAATAAATGTATACGCACCAACAGAGAAAACACAATCTTTCTTATTTGGTAAAGCTAGTATAAATGTTAAGAAGTTTAAAGAATTTCTTGATAAGAATGTAAACGAGAAAGGATATGTAAATCTTAACTTTCCTTTGA
>CAZHNC010000120.1:0-1572 GCA_964532765.1 uncultured Candidatus Saccharibacteria bacterium
TGGTAAAAATCCAGTGGTTATTGCTATAAATCTAACAGATTATTTAAATCAACAGCTTGATAAAACTCTTTTTAAAAAGATAGAAGCTTCAGATGCTTATATTAATTTTTATTTAAATGATAATTTTTCTGTAGAGCCTGATGTTATTTATCATAAGGATTTTACGGGTAAAAAAATAGCTTATGAATACACTGATCCGAATCCTATGAAAGAATTTCACATAGGTCATCTTATGAGTAATACAATAGGTGAATCAATATCACGTATAGGTGAATTGGCAGGTGCAGACATAAAAAGATATTCATATCAAGGTGATGCAGGTAGACATTTAGCTGTAACTATGTGGGGTTTACGTTTTATGGAAAAACCTTGGCCAGATGCCGATGATATTTCTATTACTGATAAAGTTAAATATCTTGGTCAGGCTTATGTGATGGGTAATAAAAAACTTGCTGAGGCTAAGGAAAAAGGAGAAGAAAGCGAAGAGTATAAAAAAATTGTTTCTGAGATAGAGTCTATGAATCAAAAAATATATGACAGAACTGATGATGAAGTAAATACTTTATATGATCAAGGTCGTGAATGGTCACTACAAAAGTTTGAAGAATTATATGAGATACTTGGCACAAAATTTGATCATTACTTTTTTGAAAGTAAATCAGCACCTATTGGTTTGGAGATTATAAATAATAATCTGAAATCAGATAACTCTATTTTTTCAAAAGGGGAAAATGATGCAATTATATTTAAAGGTGAAGATTTTGGTTTACATACTCGTGTATTTGTAAATAGTAAGGGATTACCAACATATGAAGGAAAAGAGATAGGTTTAGCAAAACAAAAATATGATTTATGGCAATATGATAAGAGTTTTGTCATGACAGCAAATGAGCAAAATGAGGTATTTAAAGTTACAAATAAAGCTATATCTCTACTTATGCCAGATATAGGTTCTAAGATGTATCATATAGGTCATGGTGCTATGAGTTTTGTTGGACAAAAGATGAGTTCTAGAACAGGTAAAATAATAGCTGGCGATGAGTTAGTTGAAGACATGATGAATTCTTCATATGAAAAAATGAAAGAAAGAGATTTTGATGAATTTGAAAAACAAATAATAGCTCGAGATGTAGCTGTGGCAGCAATAAAATTTTCTATACTTAAACAAAATTTTAGAAAAAATATTATCTTTGATAAAGATAAGGCGTTATCTTTAGAAGGGGATTCTGGTCCATATATACAATATGCAATAGTTCGTATAAACTCTATTTTGAAAAAAATAGATGGATTGGAACAGATTAAAAATTCTCATACAGATGAATCTGTTTTACTAAGAAGAACATTATGGAGATATAATCATATTTGTTTTAAAACTGTGGATGAATTAGCACCTCAATATATAGCTCAATACCTGATTGATTTAGCTTCAAGATTTAATACTTTTTATAATAAAAATAAAATTATAGAAAATGATAAGGTGAATAAAGATTTTCTTGATTTATGTATTAAAACTAAAGAAGTTCTAAGTAAAGGGTTGTATACTTTAGGTATAAGGGTGGTGGAGAGGATGTA
>CAZHNC010000121.1:0-1511 GCA_964532765.1 uncultured Candidatus Saccharibacteria bacterium
AATATAATGTTTGGTTTTATTTTATATAAATTATCAATATATAAAAATGCTGGCAAATTATTAGAATATTCGCTTAAAAATTTTAAAGGAGAGACGAAAGAAAATATATATAAATATATTAATGTATTTTTTGAAGATAGATTAAAAAAATATTATTATAAACATACAAAGGATATTATAAGTGTAATCAAAGATTCTGGCTGCAGGATAATTATATTATCTGCTATAATAGACCCTTTGGTTGAAAAAATTTGTGATGATTTGAATATTAAAGAATATATTTCAACTAGATTAAATTTTGATAATAATATTTTTACCGGTAGTATTATTGATAGTCAAAATTATGGTTCAAATAAATTAAAAAACATAAGAGAGTATTTGAAGTTAAATAATATAAAAGATGAAGATGTTGTTGTTATGACTGATCATATATCAGATTTGCCAATTGTTAAATATTTTAAGAATGCAATAATAACTAATCCTAATAATAAAATGGCTAAATGGTCTCGACAAAATAATCGTCCCATAATATACTTAAATAATAATGAATCTATTCAGTATATCAAGCATTATATTGAGTCTTAGTAGTCTTATATTTGGACTTATTATATATTCATCAGATAGAGAAAATCCGCTGATGAAATATTGGGTTATGTTTGCATGGTGTTTTTCTTTTTGGTCTTGGGGTTTGTTTGGTGTGACATATTATCAAAATTATAATACAGCTTTAGTTTTTCAATATATATTAGATTTATTTGCTGTATGGATACCCTCTACTTTTGTTATATTTTTAATTAAGTTTTTTAAATTTCAGAATAAGTTTTGGATGCCGGTTATAATAACTTTATCACTTATTTTTTCAGTGTTTAGTTTTACTGAATATTTTAAATTGGGATTAGATATACAAAATGGTTTTTATTGGATATTACCAGGTAAATATTATTTTCTATTTATAATTTATTATGCAATATATGCTAGTGCATCAATATGGATTTTATTTTATCAATTATTTAAAAATTGGGATAATAGATTATTAAGAGGTCAGATAAGAAATATTATAATATCAAGTTTATTTGGTTACATCGGCGGTTCTTCTAATTTCTTTCCTTATATTTTTGATTCATTTCCATATGGAAATTATTTCGTTATATTTTTTATAATTTTTATGGCATACGGTGTTTTGAAATATAAATTAATGAACACCAAAGTTGTTTCTGCTCAGATTTTCTCAATGGCTATATTACTAATCACATTATTTAATTTTTTAAGATCTATAAATTTAAAGGATCAGATTATTAATTTAGTAACACTGTGTCTTGTTGGATTCTTTTCATATTTTTTAATTAAAAGTGTTAATGAGGAAGTTAATGTTAGAAATAAATTACAATCATTAGCTATCAAATTAGATAAAAATAACACTAAACTCAAAGAACTGGACCAAAAAAAATCAGAATTCATGTCTCTTGCTACCCATCAACTTCGTGCACCTTTAACTGCTATGCGCGGATATT